>JBGSME010000498.1:0-3891 GCA_041740335.1 Bryobacteraceae bacterium
CGCGACGCCTACGCCGCCGAAAACGTCGTCATCGCCGAAGTCGGCGCATGGCGCAACATGCTCGATCCAGACCCCGCCAAACGCAAAGCCAATCTCGACTACGTCACCGAACGCCTCGCCCTCGCCGACGAAGTCCACGCACGCTGCTGCGTCGATATCGCCGGATCGTTCAACCCCGAAGTCTGGTACGGCCCGCATCCCAGGAATCTCTCAAAGGAGTTCCTCGAAGCCACCGTCGAAAACTGCCGCCGCGTCATCGACGCCGTCAAACCCACCCGCACCGTCTTCACCATCGAAATGATGGGCTGGAACCTGCCCGACGGGCCCGACGCCTACCTCCGCCTCATCAAAGCCGTCGAACGAAAAGGCTTCGCCGTCCACATGGACATCTGCAACGGCGTCAACAGTCCAACCCGTTTCTACGAAAACGCCCTCTTCATCCGCGACTGCTTCCGCAAACTTGGCCCATGGATCGCCTCCTGCCACGCCAAGGACCTCCAGTGGATCCCCGAGATGAACGTCCACTTCCTCGAAGTCGTCCCCGGGCGCGGCTCCATCGACTACACCGCTTACCTACGCGAACTCGCTGCCCTCAGCGTCGACGCCCCTCTCATGCTCGAACACCTGAAGACCGCCGAAGACTACGAAGAAGGTAAGCAGTACATCCTCAAGACCGGCGCCGCCGCCGGAGTCACTTTCGCATAACCAAATGGCAAGCAATATTCCTCAACCCATCGCGGTGAAAGCCGCCCCACCGCAGAACGACACCTACTCCCAAGCCGTCCGCCTCGGCGATGTAATCTACCTCTCCGGCCAACTCGGAGCCCGCCCCGACGGCACGCTCCCTGCATCGTTCCCGGACCAGGTGCGCCAGGCTCTCGACAACGTCGCCGCCCTGCTATCGGAATCAGGATCGTCGCTCGCCCTCGTGGCAAAGGTCAATATCTACGTCACCGACTTCTCCCGCCTCGGCGAGATGAACGAGATCTACCGGACCTACTTTCCCCACCGCCCCGCCAAAACCACCGTCGAGATCGCCCGCCTGGATAAAGGCGCACAGATCGAGGTGGAGGTCGTCGCCGGCGTGGCCTGAGCGCAGCAGCGCGCCTCGCGAGGTATTGACGCCTCTCACGACAACCCTGAACCACAGTCGGAGATTTATTTCTCCCACCTCCTCAACAACATCCCCAAATCGGGTTCGCCGATGCACCACACAAACCCCCGACGCTGGAACTGAGGGAAACGATGTTCCACAAGGCGGAACGAGAATAGACGTTCGGGCCTGGCAACGTGGACGGCGTTGGTTCCGATTGCAGTCATCCTAAACCCAAGCAAACCGAAGTAAACTGGAACAACACTGGAAGAGACCACCAAAAATGAACCCCGAACGCGAAAGAATCGAAGAAGCCACCCGGCGCGAAAACCACTGGCGTCGTTGGGGACCCTATCTCACCGAACGCGCCTGGGGCACCGTCCGCGAAGACTACAGCCCCTTTGGCTCCGCCTGGGACTTCCTCCCCCACGACCACGCCCGCTCCAAAGCCTACCGCTGGGGTGAGGATGGCCTTTGCGGCATCTCCGATAACCACCAACGCCTCTGCTTCGGCCTCGCCCTCTGGAATGAGCGCGATCCCATCCTCAAGGAGCGCCTGTTCGGGCTCGATGGCAATCAAGCCAATCATGGCGAAGACGTCAAAGAGCTCTATTACTACCTCGATTCCACCCCGACGCACTCCTACATGAAGTGCCTCTATAAGTATCCGCAGGCGGAGTTCCCCTATCATCGCCTTCTCAATGAAAATCGCCTCGACCACCGCGGCCGCGATCAGCCGGAGTTTGAGTTACTCGATACCGGAATCTTTGAAGAGAACCGTTACTTCGATGTCTTCACCGAGTACGCCAAAGCCGGCCCCGATGACATCCTCATCCGCGTAACTGTCGTCAATCGCGGACCGGACCCTGCGCCCATCCATCTGCTGCCCACTGTCTGGTTCCGCAATACATGGGCTTGGGGCCGCGAATCCGGCAAGCCCGAAATTCGCCGCCACGACGATAAGTCGGTCCTCTGCATTCACCCCTCGCTCGGCGAACTGATCTTCTCCGCCGACGATCATCCCAGATGGCTCTTCACCGGCAACGAGACCAATACAGAACGCCTATACAACTACCGCTCCGCCTTTCAGGACGGTCAGCCGCCGTGCTATAAAGACGCCTTTCATGATCGCGTCGTCGGTGAGCGGCTCGACGCTGTCCGTTCCGATGGCCGCGGAACAAAGGCCTGCGCATGGTATGTCGCCACGCTCGGCCCTGGTGAGGAACGCGTCTTCCGGTTCCGCCTCAGTGACGACGCCGAGCCCCTCGCCTTTGATACCATCTTCGAAAAACGCCGCGCCGAAGCCGACATTTTCTATAGCTTCGCCCCCGGCAGCCTCCCCGACGATGCCCGCAACGTGCAGCGCCAAGCCTTCGCCGGCTTGTTGTGGTCCAAACAGTTTTATCACTACGTCATTGAAGATTGGCTCGAAGGCGACCCCCACCAGCCGTCGCCCCCAGAAGCCCGCAAGTCAGGCCGCAACCACGCCTGGGTTCACCTCTACAACGAAGACGTGCTCTCGATGCCCGACAAATGGGAATACCCGTGGTTCGCTGCATGGGATTCCGCTTTCCACATGATCACCATGTCCATGGTCGATCCCGAATTCGCCAAGGTCGAGATGGGCCGCTTCCTCCGCGAATGGTACATGCATCCCAACGGGCAGATTCCCGCATACGAATGGGCCTTTGACGACGTCAATCCCCCCGTCCACGCATGGGCCTGCTACCGCGTCTTCAAGATCGATTCCAAACTTACAGGGCGTCACGATTGGAAGTTCCTGGAAAGCGTCTTTCACAAACTTCTGATGAACTTCACCTGGTGGGTCAACCGTAAGGATGCCTCCGGCGACAACATCTTCGAGGGCGGCTTTCTCGGCTTGGATAACATCGGCGTATTTGATCGTTCCAGGCCCCTCCCCACCGGAGGCCGCATCGAGCAATCAGACGGCACCAGTTGGATGGCCATGTATTGCCTCAACATGCTTCGCATGGCCCTCGATCTATCTTCCGTCAATCGCGCCTACGAAGACATCGCCAGTAAGTTCTTCGAGCACTTTCTCTATATCTCCTCCGCCATGAATCACGCCGGCGGACGCGGTCTGTGGGACGAGCAGGACGGCTTTTACTACGACCGGCTTCAACTACCCGATCAGCCCGCCTTTCTCATGAAGGTCCGCTCCATGGTCGGCCTCATTCCCCTGTTCGCCGTCGAAACCATCGATCCCGAACTGCTGGACCGCGTTCCCGGATTCCAGCGCCGCATGCAGTGGTTCCTCAACAACCGGCCCGGCTTATGCGAGCAAGTCGCCTCCATCACTCGCGAAGGTGTCGCCGATCGCCGCCTCCTTGCCCTTTGTCAGGCCGATCGCCTCACACGGATCTGCCGGCGCATGCTCGACGAAACCGAATTCCTTTCCGATCACGGCATCCGCTCCCTCTCGCGCTATCACGCCGAACATCCTTATTCACTCGAATTCGATGGCTCTCACCATCGCGTCGATTACGATCCCGGTGAATCCTCAACCTGGCTATTCGGAGGCAACTCCAATTGGCGCGGACCCGTATGGTTCCCCGTCAACTACCTCATCATTGAGTCCCTGCAGAAATTCAATCACTACTTCGGACGCGACTTTCAGATGGAATTCCCCACCGGTTCGGGCAACCTGATGACACTCGGCGAGATCGCCGCCGAACTGTCACGCCGCCTCTCCCGCATCTTCATGCGCGATGCCCGCGGCTCCCGCCCCGTCTACGGCCAAAACGAAAAACTTCAGGCCGATCCCCATTTTCGTGACC
>JBGSME010000499.1:0-2373 GCA_041740335.1 Bryobacteraceae bacterium
GACCGGGAAGGCGAGCGGAACCGGCTGAATCTGCGTCTGCCAGAGGGGGCAAGTCCAGCCGGAGTGCGGGCTTGGCTCGACCGCAGCGCGAGGCCGGCGGTGGAGACGGCGAAGGCGGATAGCAAGGCCGAGGAACCGAACACGGCGGCGAACGCCAGGACGTACAAGGCCCGGCACAAGCACTTGTTCGGAGGCTGCGAAGGGCGGCTGGTGATTCTCGACGGCCAGGTCAACTACGAGTCCATCAGCGACGTGGGACATTCGCGGCGGTGGCGGTTTCAGGACGTGAAGGAGTTGAAGCGGAAGAATCCGTTCGAACTGAAGATCCAGCCCTTCGGGGCGGATGAATATGAGTTCGAGATCCCGAGTCCGGGAATCGATCAGCCGGAGTATCAGGCGTTGATCGACGGGATCACGCGGTCGCGGATCCAGCGGTAGGCTTTGCGCTTGCGCATTTCCGCGCCAGGAGAATGATGGACTGGCCGACGGGGAAGCGCCCTCCGGCACCCAGCCATTTCGATTCGAGCGCGAGCGGTGCGTGGAGAATTCTGTCGAGCCACGGGGCGACGGGGGCCACTCCGCTCGAAGGCTGCTGGGCGGTGAGCGGCTCAATAATGCGGAACTTCGTGAAGGCTACAGGAACCAGCAGCGAGTTGGCGTAGCTGCACCATGTGGGTTCGAAACCATGACTGGCGGCGAGGCGGAGCAAGCGAGACTTCGTGAAGCGCTGCCGTTCCATGGCAAATTGGGAGTGGCGGCTGCGGAGGATGTCGAGGGCGGAGACGCGGAGTATGAGAAGTCCGCCGGGTTTGAGGACGCGGGCGAATTCGCGCATGGGTTTGTCTTCTTGGCCGCGCGGGAGGTGGACGACGACGTCCATCGATACAACGGCGTCAAAGGCAGCGGAGGCATAAGGAAGCGCGCACATGTCGGCCTGTGCGAGGCGTGTGACTCCGTAGCCTTGTGCGTACTCGAGACCTTCCCAACCGAGGTCCATGGGAAACATTCGCCACTGGTATCGCTGCTCGAGTTCGCGCGAAAAATGCCCGGTACCGGCGCCGGCTTCAAGAACGGTGTCGTAACGCTGCGAGGCAGCTTCTTTATCGAGCAGCGCGAACATGATCTTACGCATGCCGCGATACCACCAGAAGTTCTGTTCGGATTCAGCGATGTTGGCGAACTCGGCGGGGTTCATCATCGCCGTTTACCCGCGATGCTCCGGAACAGGTTCGCCGGCCGGAGGCATCTGCGCCCGCATGTGCTGCAGCTTGCATGGAGGATTCGGAATGGCGGGGTCCAGATAATGTTTGAGATGCTCCCGGAAATAGGCGAAGGTGCGGCCGATGCCATCTTCAAATCGCACACGCGGGCGCCATCCGGTCTGCTCGCGGATCAAGGTGGAATCGGTATGGTAGCTGCCGATGTCGATGGCTTTGCGTTCCGGAGGAAACTCGCGGTAGCCGGGATCGGGGATCCCGGCGCGGAGGCTGGTGATGGAGGCGATGGTGCCGAGGGCGAGGGCCTCGGGTCCGCCGATGTTGTAGGAGCGGGAATCGATGAAATCCTTGGCGGCGACGGCGAGCATGGCTTCGACAGCGTCGTCGACGTAGAGGGGGTCGCGAAGTTGCAGACCGTCGCCGAAGACTTCGAGGCGCTGTCCGGTGAGCGCTCTGCGGATGTAGGTACTGAGGAAGCCCTGGCAAGGGACATCGATGGCCATGCGGGGTCCGTAGATGTTGGTTAGCCGCAAAACGACGGCGTCGAGTTGGCCCATGCGCGAGAGCATGAGGTGATACATGGTGGCGGCGTACTTGTGAACGCCGTTGAAGTCGACAGGATTCACGGGGTGCTTTTCGTCGACGGGCAGATAGTCCGGAGTGCCGTAGACCTGCCGGGTTCCAGCGAAGAGGATGCGGACGCCGGGACGGTATTCGACGCAGGCTTCGAGGAATTTCAACTGGGAGAGGGTGTTGATCTCGAGGTCGCGATCAGGAAACAGCATGCTGTGGATGTGGCTGATTTCGCCGGCGAGGTTGAAGATGATGTCGCAGGAGGAGATGGCGGGCTTGATGGCGGCGCTGTCGGCGATCGAAGCCTCAATCACGCGGATACGGTCACCGATGGGCTCGATGTTGAAGGGGTTGGCTCCACAGCCGGGGACCTGCGAATCGATGACGGTGACGTGGGCGCCTTCGGCGGCAAGGCGGCGTGTCAGGTTGCTTCCGATGAAGCCGAGTCCGCCGGTAACGACAACCCTCTTGTTGTTGTACGGATGCACAGCTATTCATGGTAGCCGAAGATTAAGGAGTACGGCGGCGCCGGCGGCGGCGATTGGCCGACGCTTGTCTGGCTCGCCGCAGTTGCTCGGCTTCG
>JBGSME010000500.1:0-2287 GCA_041740335.1 Bryobacteraceae bacterium
AAATCATCCGCCGCCCCACGCGACGGCGCAAGCACCACCACTTCGCCGGCCTCACGCAAATCCCGCGAGGAAAGAAATTCCGCTGCCGGCCGATGCAGATCGAGATTCGAAGACGCTACGAGAAGGCGCCGCCCACTCACCGCTTCCCGCCGCTGGCGCGCTTCTTCGGCATCTCCACGACGTCGATTTCCTCCGCCTCCTCAGCCGCCGCCGGCGGTTTCTTGAGTGCCGACAAACTGCTCCGCAGCGCCGCCATGATATCCACCACCGGCGCCAGTTCCTGCTCCACCGGAACTGCCACCACATCTTCCCCTGCGATCTTGGCGTCGATCATCTTGCGCAGCGATTCCCGGTAATTGTCCTTATACTTTTCCGGATCGAACGGCGCGGCCAGAGCTTCCACCAGATGCTGCGCCATCGCCAGTTCCTTGTCCTGCACCAGATCCGAATTCGTGCGGAATTCATCGAGCGACCGAATCTCATCCTGATAGTACATCGTGTGCAGCATCATCCCGTGCCGCCCCGGACGCATCAGCACCACATGCTCCCGGCTGTGCATGGCAATGCGCGCCACAGCCAGATACCCGGTGGCCCGCATCGCTTCAAACAGCAGCGTGTAGGCCTTCTCGCCGGCTTCTTCCGGCGTCAGATAGTACGAAGTTTCGTAGTAAACCGAGTCCACTTCCTCTGACTTCACAAACTCCACAATCTCCATGATGCGCGCCGACTTCGGTTGAATCTTCTTCAAATCCTCATCGTCGATCACAACATAGCGGCCCTTTTCGTACTCGTACCCCTTCACCAACTCCGCCCGCGATACCGGAGCATCCTCGGCTTGGCAGTAGAGCACCTGTTTCACCCGCGAATGGTCCTTCTTGTGGAGCTGATTGAAGCTGATCGTTTCGCTCCGCGCCGCCGCTGACAGTCTCACCGGAATCGACACCAACCCGAATGTGATGTGCCCTTTCCAAATAACGGATGCCATAAAATGATACGCGCCTCCGCCTAGGGGTAACACAGCCGCCGCTCACGCCGCAACCGGATAGCAGCCGCGCGATCCGTCACAACATGAGCCGTGGCAGAATAGAACGAACCCATGCTTACCAAAACCTTCACCGATCGGCGCTCCTTCCTCTCCGCGGCACTCGGCGCCGGCGCAGCCCTCTCAGCCGCCAAGTCCGCAAACGCCCAGGTTGCGCGTGACTGGTCCGGCCAGACGCCCACCCGCTATCCTGAGCCCGACGTCGTCTCGCTCGACAAACGCTTCGACAAATACAAGATCGGCAACACGCCCATCCTCAGGCTTCATACCGGCATGATGTGGGCCGAAGGCCCCGCCTGGAATGGCGTCGGCCGCTATCTCGTCTGGAGCGATATCCCCAACGACGTCCAGATGCGCTGGGTGGAGGACGACGGCCACGTCAGCGTAATGCGCCGCCCCGCCGGCAACTCCAACGGCAACACCTTCGATTGGGAAGGCCGCCAGATCTCTTGCGAGCACGGCAACCGCCGCGTTGCCCGCTACGAGTACAACGGCTCCCTCACCGTGATCGCCGACAAATTCGAAGGCAAGCCGCTGAACGCTCCCAATGACGTTATTGTGCACCCCAATGACGGATCCATCTGGTTCACCGATCCCGGCTACGGCGCTCTCATGCACTACGAAGGCAACAAAGGTCCGCTCGAACTCAAGGAAGCCGTCTACCGCGTTGACGCCAAAACTGGCAAGATCGACAAACTCACCGACGATATCCGAAAGCCAAACGGGCTGTGCTTTTCCCCGGACTACAAGAAGCTCTACGTCGCCGACACCGGCGCCACCCACTACCCCGATGCCGCCAAGGAAATCAAAGTCTGGGACATCGCCGGCAACGCCCTGCGCAACGGCAAACGTTTCTGTTCCATGCAACTCGCCGGCAAAGGTGCCGGACTCGCCGATGGCATCCGCTGCGATACCGATGGGAACATCTGGTCGAGCGCCGGCTGGGTGGGTGCTGACTACGATGGCGTTCACATCTTCGCCCCAACCGGCGAGCGCATCGGCATGATCAAGCTGCCTGAGATCTGCTCGAACGTCTGCTTTGGCGGCCGCAAACGCAACCGCCTTTTTATGACGGGCAGCCAGTCCCTCTACGCGGTCTACGTGGAAGCGCAGGGCGCGCATAACTGTTAACGACCTGCGCAAGATCCTCTGCGGTTCCAGCAAGGCGTGCGCCCGGCCTATCCAAGAATATCGAGAACATGGTCCTCGAGATCGGCGGCCGTTTCAAGTACCTTGATGTTCGCT
>JBGSME010000501.1:0-2174 GCA_041740335.1 Bryobacteraceae bacterium
ACAAGTCAATCACATCCATCGAATACGGCCAGAAAGCGGGCCGCCGAATCGGTATGGCGATCGCGATCAGCCCGTTAGCGCTTCTGTCGAAGAAGAGGAAGCACTACGTCACGATCGGTTTTGCCGACGAGAAAGGAACCAAGCAAGGCGCGGTGCTCGAGGTGGCAAAGGGCCGGGTTCGCGAAGTTGTGGCCATTCTTGAAATGCGATCGGGCCAAAAAGTCGAGTTCGAGTCGGACGAAGCAAAGAAACATTTTGGAGGCGATTGAGATGAGCGTAACCAGACGTAGTGTGTTGAGTGCCGTTCCAGGCGCGGCCGTACTTTCCCTCGTTACCGCCCAGGCCGCCGTTCGCGGCAAGGAAGTGATGTACGTGGGCGGAACCATCAAGGACTTGCCCGAGGCCACCGAAGGAACACTCGATACATCCGACGCCAAGGTGCTGAAGTTCTTCTCGGTGAAGGGGGAGTTTGAGATCCCCTACGAGGGCATCACCTCGATCGAGTACGGGCAGAAAGCCGGCCGGCGTCTTGGCGTGGCCCTGGTGATCACGGTATGGGCACTCTTCTCGAAGAAGCGGAAGCATTTTCTCACGGTTGGATTCAAGGACGCCGATGATAAACCGCAGGGCGTGGTGATCGAGCTTCCCAAGGGAACGCCGAAGTCGATCATCACGGTGCTCGAGGCCAGGAGTTCGGTCCGCTGTGAGTATGAGTCCGAAGAAGCGCGAAAGCACGTGCATGGTTAGTTTTTCTCTCTTCGTCCTCGCGGCGGCGATCCCCGCGCTTGCTCAGGTAGCCGTCAATTCGCCTTCTCCGGCGCCGCCGGACTTGGCCGCCGTTCGCAAGGTCTGCGTCGACAGGATCGTGGGCGAGGAACGAATCGCCGCCGCAGCCCGTGAACTCGCCATCGCCGGGCTGTTCGAATCGAAGCTCTTCGCCCTTACCGAAAAATGCGACAAAGCCGACGCGGTCTTGAAAGGCGCTGTGCTTGAGCGTATTCAGAACAAATTTCGCGGTGAAGGCGAAACCATAATCTTCGGAGCCGGCGGTGTAGCCGAGTCTCTCTCCTCCTCCGAGGCCGGCTACGCCGCTGCCGTCGTGTTGCGGTTGGTGGACGCGGAAGGCACCATCATCTGGGCGTTCTCGCAGGATAGCCCCGGCGGCAAAGTGAAGGGCGCCCTTTCCGACGCCATCGATCGAGCCGTCAAGAGACTGATCCGGGACGCCGAGAGCGCCCGGCCGTCCAAAGCCACCCGTTAGCCGCGCAGTTCGGGCCGGAACACCAACACGTGATTGATACCGTCCCGCGCGGACTCCAACTCAGCCCCGGGCCCATCAAAGCCGCACGCGTCCAGTAGCGCGCGATACACGGGCGGCGGATAGTAGTTTGCCTTGAATCCGGCGAAGTGGCCGGAAAGCGAAAAGGCCGCCGGGGTGGCACAGTCACTCAGCAGCACCCCGTCATCGGCCATCGCGCCGCGGAGCCATCGGAAACAGCGCAACACATCGGGCTTGGGCAGCCAGGTGGAAAAGCCGATGAACGACGCAATGTGGAACGGCCCGCGGGACGCCAGATCCCGCCGGAAATCGTCGCGCGTCAGATCGCCGCGCACGAAGTCACAACGCAAGCCTGCGCGGGCCGCGCGCGCAACCAGCGCCCCGCCGGCATCACCGTGAGGATCGAGATCGGACGCGATCACACGCACACACCGCGCCATATCCGGATCACGCGCGGCAATCTTCTCGAGCGGCAACAGCACTTCGTCGGCAAAACCGCAGGGCGCGGAAAGAATGCGCACTTCGGGGGCGCCCGCGCTCAGCCGCGTCTCTATCTCTTCGCCGATCCTTCGCGAGAGAATCTGGAGACGGTCATAGATGCCGCGATGCAACGGGTAGTCCAGGAAGACGCGCTCCATCAGGCCGTGCGGCCGCAGGTCCCGATCGTAGATCGCTCGCATCACGGCGGCCGAATAACCTTCGCGGAGCAGCGTGCGGCCGGCTTTCGAAAATGCGAACAGGGGCTCTCGCCATGCGCCCTCGCTCCATCGCGGCACCAGGCATCCGGCCAGATACCGGTACCGCAGGACATTCTTCCAAAGCGACGGGCCTTCGAGATCCACGCCCGTGGTTCCGAACGCGGCATCGTCCTGACGCGCGGCTGGCGATTGGTCCG
>JBGSME010000502.1:0-5816 GCA_041740335.1 Bryobacteraceae bacterium
GGCAGCCAGAAGGCACGGGACAGCCAGAGCACGAGCAGGAATAAGAGAACCGCGGCCAGCCGGCGCAGCGCGGAGGCGCCGCGTCTATTCATCCTGGGATGTCTTGGGATCGAGGTGGCCAACGGTTTTCAGGCGTTGGTAGAGGCGTTCGACGTCGGCCTCATCCTCGGCGCGAAGGATGGGATAGCGCGGACCAACAGCGACGTCTGGCTCGCCTTGCTCGGCGACGGGGGCCTGTTCCCAGGAGCCGGCTGCGGGCTCGCCCCAGAACTCGCCGTGGGGAACTCCGTCGATGAGGGCTTCGCGGGCGTTACGGCGGATATGGCGGAGCAGGTTGTTGGATCCGTCGAGGGTGCCCGGGTAAACGAGATTGATACGGCTGCCGTCGGCGAGGGCGAGGAATATCACCAGCGGGGAGACCCAGCCGGTCCGGTCCACCGAGCGGACGTCGGGCCAGGGGATGGATCGATCGCCGATGCGGAGGTGGCGCGGATGAATCTCGATGACGGGCCGGGAGGCCAGAAAGAAAGCGAGGGCGGCGGCGGAAAGGAAGAGCCCGGCGGTACCGAGAAAGACTGCCGCCGGCACGAGGGAAGGAACCCAATACCGGTACGCGAGTCCGGCAGAGGTCAGACCCAGTAGTAGAGTTACCAAGCCGACCGTCACGTAGGTGCGCGAAGGGGTATACCGCATCATGCCCGGGGATCCATCTACAAGCCTACCTGTACCCATAAGGCGACGTCAATCACGAGTGGCGGCTGAAGGCGCTAAATCTGGCGATGCCACTCACAAAATAGTGAAACCCGGATCCGGCGGTGACGGTCGCGCAAATTGCGATCATAGGCTGCATCCATGCGGAAAGAGTTGATTCCGGGGAGGCTAGGATCAGGAAAGCGGTGAGGATCTGGATGTTGGTGCTGAGTTTACCCCAAATTGAGGGCGGAAAATCTTTGATGGGGGTAAGCAGGAGGCCGAGAGCGGCCATGAGGAGGATCAGGATGTCGCGGCCGAGGACGAGTTTCACCAGCCACGCGGGCACCCATCCGGCAACGCCGAATGCGATGTAGAGGCTGGAGAGGAGGATTTTGTCGGAGATGCCGTCGAGCCATGCGCCGGTGCGGGAGGTCCACTCGAAGCGGCGGGCGAGGAAGCCGTCGAGGAAGTCAGAGAATCCGGCGGCGAAGCAGAGAGCGAGCGCTTCGGAGCGGCGGTTGTGCATGACGGCGATCACGATCCAGGGTGTGACGAGGGCGCGGGCGAGAGAGAGGAGAGTAGGAATGAAACGCACGGGATCGCGTGTTAACTGACCAGGGCGTGGGCGACGCGTGTGGCAAGCTGGTCGAAATTGAGCACTTCGTAGAGGGAGGAGTCCGACATGATTTTGGAGACAAGGGCGGCGTGCATGGCGTGGCCGGCACGTTCGGCGATGACGTGGCCGAGAAGGGGTTTGCCGATGAGGGCGAGGTCGCCGATGAGGTCGAGGACTTTGTGGCGGGCGCATTCATCGGGGAAGCGCAGGCCGCCTGGGTTGACGACGCCGGTACGGTCAAAGCAGACGGCGTTGTCGAGGGTGGCGCCGCGGATGAGGCCCATGTCGCGCATCTGATCGAGTTCCCAGGAGAATCCAAAGGTCCGGGCGGCGGCGATGTCGGTGGCGTAGCGGTCGGGGGTGAGATCGAGTTCCACTTGTTGGTGGCCGACGAGTGGATGATCGAAGTAGATGCCGCAATGAAGGAGGAATCGGTCGGCGGGGAGGATGGTGATTTTCTTTCCGTTGCCTTCGACCGAAACGGGTTTGAGAATGCGCAGGTAGCGGCGGCGGCGGCGGAATTCGCGGATGCCGGCTTCGCGGATCATCTCGACAAACGGGGCCGAGGAGCCGTCGAGGATCGGCACTTCGAGGTTGTTGATTTCGACGGCGACATTGTCGATGCCCATGCTGTAGAGGGAACTGAGCAGGTGTTCGGTGGTGGAGATGAGAACGCCCTGGCGCATGAGGCTGGTGGCGTAGCTGACCTTGGCGACGTGTTTGTAGCTGGCCGGGATCTGGAACCGCTCGAGATCGGTGCGGACGAAAACGATACCCGAGCCTGGAGGCGCCGGAGTGAGACGGATGGAGACGGGGACGCCGGAATGGAGGCCTGTTCCGGAAGCTTCGACGGAACGCTGGAGGGTTGTTTCGTATCGCACGATGGAAAGATTACAATCCGGTAGCACGTCGGGGACCAACTCTAATTCGTTGATATTTTTACGGTTTCCCTGGTTGGGGGTGTGTCTGGGTTACAACACATCGCGGCTATTGTTGGACAGTGGCGAATCCTGGCGAACGGGGATCGGGAGGTCGACGGATCGAATATGAAGGTCTCGTTGGGGGAATGGGATTTCGATCCCGTTGTCGCGAAAGGCCTGGAAGATGGCGAAGTAGAGGTCGCTTTTGAGGGTGGGGTAGGTTTGGACTTTGGATTCGGTCCAGACGCGGAGTTGGAAATCGATGGAGTTGTCGCCGAAGCCGGTGAAGATGACGTCGGGGGGAGGCTGGGGGAGGACATCGGAGTTGGCGGCGGCGACCTGGGTGAGGACCTTGCGAATCTCGGCGGGGTCAGAGGCGTAGGAGACGCCGACGGGGAGGCAGAAGCGGACGCGGGAGTCATTGGCGGTCCAATTGATGATGCGAGTGGTGATGAAGTCGGAGTTGGGGATGACGATGACGATGTTGTCGTTGGTACGGACCCAGGTGCTGCGGCCCCCGATTTGGACGACGACACCGTTGAGGTCGTCAATTTCGACACGGTCGCCGATTTTGATGGGGCGTTCGAGGAGGAGGATGATGCCGGAGACGAAGTTGGTGGTGATGGCCTGGAGTCCGAAGCCGATGCCGATGCCGAGTGCGCCGCCGAAGACGGCGAGACTACTGAGGTTGACGCCGGCGGTGTTCAGGCCGATGATGAGGCCGAGGGTGAAGGTGATGTAGGAGATGGCGCGCTGAATGGCGTATTTCTGACCTTCGCCGAGCGAGGAGCGGTCCAGGATCCAGCGGCGGATGGCGGAGGCGGCGCGTCTGGCGAGGAAGGCGAGGGCGGCGAGGAAGATCGCGCTCTTGGTAATGAATGCGATTGAAACGCTGAGCTCGCCGATATGGAAGAGGGGTTGTTCCCACATGCCAAAGGTTTGTTCGGAAGGATGCTGGGGTATAATAGCAGCAAATCATCCGCCGGTGCGGATCGCCCATTGAGTGAGAGGAGGAAAAAATGGCGAGCGACAATGCAAGGAAACAGGTACTGTACGTTGGTCCCTCGGATCGGGAGTACGTGCAGTTGGAGGAGATCCTCAGCGGTTCCTTGTGGCAGTTATGCCGGGCCGTCAACTGCGAGGAAGCTTCGGAGTTTTTGTCGCGGGACGAGGTTGCGATTGTGTTGTCGGAAGCGCAGATGGAGGATGGGGGTTGGGACCGGTTGCTGGCTGGGAGGAATGCAGCGGTGCCGAATCTTATTGTGTGTTCACCGGAACCGGACGGAACAACGTGGACGGGGGTGCTGGCGAGTGGTGGATTCGACGTATTGGAATTGCCTTTTGATGAAATGGAAGTACTACGGACGCTGGATGTCGCCGAGTGGGACTGGAACCGCCGGCGGGCACCGCTCGGCGCCGCGGCTGCGGGCTAACGAGGACAGCTCGGGAAAAGGCCGGTCACTTTGAGGATCCGCCCGGGAAGCCCTTACCCACTGGGCGCAACGTGGGATGGCGCGGGGGTGAACTTCGCGATTTTTTCGGAGAATGCGACCCGGGTGGAGTTGTGTCTCTTCGATTCGCCGGCCGCAGCGCAGGAGTCGTCACGGATCGCACTGACAGAGCAGACCGACATGGTGTGGCATGGCTATGTGCCGGGGATTCTGCCATCGCAATTGTACGGATACCGGTTATACGGCCCTTATGCACCGGAGCAGGGGCATCGCTTCAACCCGAACAAAGTCGTGTTCGATCCCTACAGCAAAACGGTGGGGCGGATGATTCGCTGGAGTGACGAGCTGTACGGGTACCGGATCGGAGATCCGGCGGCGGACGTATCGTTCGATGACAGGGACAGTGCGCCGTGGGCGCCGCTGGGGGCGGTGATCGACACGGCGTTCACGTGGGGAGACGATCGGCCGCCGCGCACGCCCTGGCACAACACGGTGATCTACGAGATGCACGTGAAGGGTTTCACGCAGCAGCATCCCGGAGTGCGGGAGGACCGGCGCGGCACCTATGCCGGGCTGTGTGCGGACGGGGCGATCCGGCATTTGCAGGATTTGGGAGTAACGGCGGTGGAGTTGATGCCGGTGCATCATCACGCCTACGAGCATCCGCTGGTGAAGCGGGGTTTGAGCAACTATTGGGGGTATAACACGCTGGCGTTTTTCGCGCCGGACGTGCGGTATTCCTTTGCAGGAACGCCGTCCGGATCGGTGCGCGAATTCAAGACGCTGGTTCGGAATCTGCATCAGGCGGGCCTTGAAGTGATCCTCGACGTGGTTTACAATCACACCGCGGAGGGGAACCATCTGGGGCCGACGCTGTCGCTGCGCGGGATCGACAATTCGGCCTACTACCGGGTGGTGCAAGACAACCGCCGCTACTATGTGGATTACACCGGGTGCGGGAACACGCTCAATATGGTCCACCCGCGTGTGTTGCAGCTTATTATGGATAGCCTCCGGTACTGGGTGCTGGAGATGCATGTGGACGGGTTCCGGTTTGATCTGGCGAGCGCGCTGGCGCGGGAACTGCATGAGGTGGACCGGTTGGGAGCGTTTTTCGACATCATTCACCAGGATCCGGTGTTGTCGCAGGTGAAGCTGATCGCGGAGCCGTGGGATCTGGGCGAGGGCGGGTATCAGGTGGGGAACTTTCCGGTGTTATGGACGGAATGGAACGGGAAGTATCGGGATTCGGTGCGAAGGTTCTGGAAGGGCGAGGGCGGGGCGGTGTCGGAGTTGGCGACGCGGCTGGCGGGGTCGAGCGATCTGTATGAGCGCAGCGGGCGGCGTCCGTATGCGAGCATCAATTTTGTGACGGCGCACGACGGATTTACGATGCACGATCTGGTGAGCTACAACGGAAAGCACAATCTGGCCAACGGCGAGAACAACCTCGACGGGGAGAATCACAATATCAGTTGGAACTGCGGCGTGGAGGGCACAACCGGGGATCCGGAGATCAACGCGCTGCGGGAGAAGCAGAAGCGCAATCTGTTGGCGACGCTGCTGTTATCGCAGGGCGTGCCGATGATCTCGATGGGCGATGAACTGGGCCGCACCCAGCATGGCAACAACAATGCGTACTGCCAGGATAACGAGATCAGTTGGGTGAACTGGGACCTGGATCCGGCGCAACAGGATCTGGTGGAATTCGTCCGGAAGTTGATCCGGCTGCGGCAAAGCCAACCGGTGCTGCACCGGCGGCGATTCTTTCAGGGGCGTCCGATTCGCGGGGAACAAAACAAGGATATCGCGTGGTATGAGCCGAGCGGGCAGGAGATGTCGGATGCGACATGGCACCATCCGTCGGCGAAGGCGTTGGGGGTGTGGTTGAGCGGGAAGTTGATGGACGAGACAGATCTGAATGGGGATCCGCTTTCCGGGGACACGTTGTTCCTGATGTTCAACGCGAGCGATGAGCGGTTGACTTTTCATTTGCCGGCGCATGGCGAGGACGAGAGGTGGGAGCGTTTGATCGATACGTCGGTGGAGCACTGGTCGAAAATCACGACTTTGCGTGACGGGCAATACCGGTTGGCTCCGCGAGCTGTGGTTGTGCTGCGGTCGGCGGCGCGGCCG
>JBGSME010000503.1:0-1799 GCA_041740335.1 Bryobacteraceae bacterium
GCCGCGCAGGCCAAGGCCGCAAAGACAGCGGCGAAGGAAAAGGAGAAGGCCAAGAACGCACCGGTACGCGTGCAATACGTGCCGGAAACGGTCAAGGCCGAGATCCGCGACCAGTTACGCCAGGAAGTGCTGGCCCAGGCCAAGGCCGAACGCTGGGCGGAACCAAATGCCGTGCCATCGTGGCTCGACCGCATCAAGTGGGAGGGGGATATCCGCGTGCGGTATCAGACGGAGGATTTCGCGAGCAGCAATGCCCCTGCACTGGACTACATCTACGCGGCCGCAGGTGCCAACTCAACGGGCGCCGAAGCCACGCGCGCTGCCGGTTTCCTGTCCAACGACGGCTTTGCCGCGACCAGCAACACCAACAACGACCGTGATCGTTACCGTCTCCGCGCGCGGCTTGGCATGCTGGCCCGCATTTCGGATGACTGGAGCGGCGGCATCCGCCTGGCCACCGGCAGCGAAACCGATCGCGTTTCAACCAACCAGACGCTAGGCAATGATTTCAACAAGTACGAGATGTCCCTCGACCGGGCCTACATTAACTATGCCCCGGTTGACTGGATGACGCTGAGCGGCGGACGCATGCCCAACCCGTGGCTCTCGACCGATTTGATGTGGGACGAGGACCTCAACTTCGACGGTTTCGCCGCCACCTTCAAGCCGAGTGTCGGCAATGGCGATTTCCGGCCTTTCTTCACCGTTGGTGCCTTCCCCCTGCGCGAGGACGCCCCGCCAACGCAGGACAGCCGCTGGATCTATGGTGTTCAGGCCGGTGGCAAATGGGAATTCATGCCCAATACACACCTCACCTTCGGCGCCGCACTGTATGACTTCAAGGATATCGAAGCACAGGTCGAGGATGACAGCAAATACCTGGCCGGAGATACAGCCGCCTACGGACAGTACGAATACGGCTCCGGACTGCGCCAGAAAGGCAACACCCTGTTCCGCACAAATGCCTTGTCCGACAACAGTGACACCATCTGGGGCCTCGCTTCCAAGTTCCGTCCGATCAACCTGACCGCATCGCTCGACCTGGCCCACCTCGACCCGGTGCACGTGGTCCTGACCGCCGACTACATCAAGAATACCGAGTTCGACCGCGGCGAGATTTACCGCCGTACCGGCGTTCAACTCACCGACGGCAAGGATTACGGCTATCTGGGCAAGCTCATGGTCGGCATGCCCAAGCTGGAAAAGCGGCATGACTGGCAGGCCACCTTCGCCTACCGCTACATCGGCTCCGATGCCACGCTCGATGCCTTCACCGATTCCGACTTTGGTCTCGGCGGCACCAACCTCAAGGGCTACCAGCTCGGCTTCAGCTACGGCCTCGATCCGAATGCCTGGCTGACCGTGCGCTACATGTCGGCGGAATCCATCGACTCCTTCTCGCTCAATCCTTCCGATCGCTACGCGGTGGATCTCCTGCAGGCTGACGTCAATGTGCGCTTCTGATCGTTTTTCCCTGCGGGTTGTTGCCCCGTTTCTCCTCGCTGCCCTGCTGGCTTTCTCCCCAGCCCATGCCGCGGAGAAGAAACCCGATCCGAACAAGGCACAGATCCGCCGCCTGCAACAAGTGCAAAAGCGGCTGGAGCAGGAGAAGGCGGTCATCGCCGGCGAACTCGATGCCGAGAAGAAGAAGGCCGAGGACGAGACGCAGCGGGCCGAATCCCTCAAGCGGGAAGCCGGCGCCCTGCGCGCGGCGCGCGACCAGACCAAAACGAAGCTGGCCGAAACCGAGGCGAAGCTGAGTGAGACCCAGGCCGAACTGCGCCGCGCCAAAGAACAGC
>JBGSME010000504.1:0-5355 GCA_041740335.1 Bryobacteraceae bacterium
GATGCGGCGCGCGCTGTCGAAAGGAGTGCTCCCGCCAGCAGCGTACGGCGTGGGATCGGCGGCATACTAGTGCCTTCTACGGGGTCCGTGGCTGAGCGTGCCATCCCAAGACGCCTCGCCTTGCGAACCGTAGTTCGGGCCGAGGCTATCCCAATCGGTGCGAGTGAGACCGTTGCGATCCCAAACCACCAAGCCGTCTTTGACAGTAATTTCGGCGGCGAAACGTTTGTTGCCGCGGAGGCGCGCGCCGAGGGAATCGACGAATCCGAAGTCGCCCTGTTCGAGGCGGATGACAGCGAGATCGGCGATCGCCCCAACCGAGAGGTGACCCAGATCCTCACGCTTGATCTGGCGCGCCGGAGCCCAAGTGGATTTGGCGACTATATCCTCGACTGTCAAGCCCATGTTGACGAATTTCGACATCACGTTCATCATGTCCTTCATCCCGGCGTTCATGGAATTGACGTGGAGATCGGTGGAGATGGAATCGGGGACCCATCCCTGCTTGATACCGTTGACGGCTTGCCGGAACGCCAAGCTGCCGCCGCCGTGGCCCACGTCGAACAGCACGCCGCGCTTCCGTGCCTGGAGGAGATAGTCGCGAAGCTTGCCATTAGAGTCAAACATCGGGACGGCCGCCAGGTACATGTGCGTGTACATGTCACCGGGGCGGAGCTTCTCAGTGACGAGTTGCTCGAAGGGGCGCTCGGATTGGAAGGTGCCGAAGTCGACCATCAGGGGGACATTGGCTTCGGAAGCGGCGGCGAGGGCGCGGTCGACCGCGATCCAATCGGGCGCCCGGTAGTGGGCGGTTTTGATTCCAACCACGTGCTCGCGGTTCTCGATGGCCACTCGCGCTGTCGCCTTGGCGTCCATGTCGAGCGTGTTTTGTTCCGTATCGCTGCCGCCGCCCATCCCTGTGCCGACGATGTTGAGCAGGGCGAGGACGCGGGTTCGCGAGCGATCGATGGTGCGGCGCTTGAACAGAGGGAAGCTCTTCCAACCGGAAGAGCCGGCGTCGACAACAGTGGTGACACCGGAGCGAAACGAGTGGTCATCCGGGAAGACGGCGCTCTTACCCATATATTCCGGGCCCTCGCCGGCGAAAACGTGAACGTGGAGATCGATGAGACCGGGGGCGACGTAGAGTCCGCCGACGTCAACGGTTTTTTTGGCTTTCGAGGCGGGGATGTTGGGAGCAACCTCGGCGATCTTGCCGTTGGCGATCGCGATGTCGCGGCGGCCGTTGATCTTGTTCTTGGCGTCGATGAGGGTGCCGCCTTGCAGCAGGAGATCGTACTCCTGGGCGAGAAGCGGAATGGCGAGGAGAAAGATTAGGTGGCGCATCGTTGTTGTGATTATATATTGATGGCAATGAGATTTACGATATGTCTGTTGCTCGCCGCCGCGAGCCTGTTCGCACAGAGAGCCAAGTACGCCACAGGGTACATGTACAGCTACTACGTGCCGCAATCGGCGTCGACGCCGTGGCGGCCGGCCTGGGCTCCCGATGGGAAGTCGGTGGTATTCGCGATGTCGGGATCGCTGTGGAAGGTGGCGGTGAACGACGGACACGCCGCCGGCACGGCGTACGAACTGACGGCGAACGCCGGGCATGACAGTTCGGCGGCGTGGTCGCCCGACGGGCGATGGATCGTCTACACGTCGGAGGACACCTCGGGCGCGGAGACGGCTGGCGTGAATCTGATGCTTCTGAACACGGCCACGGGCGAGAGTTCCGCGCTGACGCGGGGCAATACAATTTATCTCGATCCTGTTTTTTCGCCCGACGGGCGGCGGATCCTGTTCACGCACAACCAGCCGCGGAAGACGTTCCATGTTTATGCGATGCCGTTCGACAACGGACGCACCGGGGCTGCGGAGCAGATCACGAAAGAGAACTCGTTCGGGCGGGACCGGTTGTACTTCAGCCCTTGGGACGATCACATTTCGCCTTCCATTTCGCCGGACGGAAAAGAGATGCTGCTGGTTTCGAACCGCGGCATTCCATTGGGGTCCGGCGGAATCTGGCGCGCGCCGGTGGCTGGTGATGCGATGGCGAAGGCGAAGCTCCTGCTTCGGGAAGAGACGCTCTATCGAACGCAGCCGCAGTGGTCGCCGGATGGGAAGCGGATCCTCTACAGCTCGCATCGCGGAAGCCAAAACGACAATCTCTATGTGCTACCCGTGACTGGCGGCGAGCCCTATCAACTGACGTTCGGGGCATGGGATCATTTCGATCCCCGATGGTCTCCGGACGGCGAGTGGATCGCTTACATCTCGAATCGCGAAGGGGTTTCGCAATTGCGTTTGCTGCGGACCTTCGGCGGCGAGGACAACGGTGTCGAGATCCGGCGCCGAGTCCACCGGCGGCCGATGGGGCGGCTGGTGGTCCGGATTGCCGGGGCGGGGCGATTCTATGTCACCGGGTCCGACGGGAAGGCGTACGCGCCGCCCAGCGCGTATCACCGGATCGCCGGACGCATCACGAATCGCGATTTCTTTCACGCGGAAGCCGGCTTCGTTGTCGACCTGCCGGTGGGCGAAGCGGTGCTCGAAGCGGTACACGGGTTGGAGCATCATCCAGTGCGCCGGACCGTGCGCATCGAACCGGGCGCGGTGGCGAGCGTGGATGTGGAATTCGAGCGGATGACGGACATGAGCGCGGCGGGCTGGTGGAGCGGGTCCGACCATGTCCACATGAACTACGGCGGCAATCTGCATAACACGCCGGAGAACCTGATGATGATGGCGCGAGCCGAAGATCTGAATATGATCGGGGATAAGGTTTGTAATAAGGACCACCGCATCTTTGACCACGAGCAGTTCACCGGGCGGCCGCATGTGTTGTCGAACAGCCGTCAGTTACTGACATTCAACGAAGAGTATCGTCCCCCGTTTTACGGGCACATTAACTTCATCAATCTTACGAAGCATCTAATCTCGCCGTTCACCACAGGTTACGAAGAGTCTGCTATCGGGAGTTTGTACCCAAGTAACACAGATATGTTTCGGCTTGCCAGAAAGCAGGGAGCCATCGGCGGATACGTGCATCCCTGGTCACGGGATCCGGAGACATCGGAATACGCGGTAGCGCGCGGATTCCCGGTGGATGTGGCGCTTGGGGCAATTGAGTATCTGGAAGTGCATACAGCTGCCAGTTACTTTCGGCATACAGCTCCGGTCTGGCATCGGGCGTTGAATTGCGGGTTTCGGGTTACGGCTTCGGCCGGGGAGGATTCGATTCTAAGTCTGCATGCGACGCCGATTCTCGGCGCCAACCGGTTGTATGCCTACCTCGGCGATAAGTTAGAGTGGCCGCAATGGGTGGAGGCGATCCGCGCGGGGCGGACGTTTGTGACGAATGGACCGTTGATCCGCGCTGAGGTGGAGGGTGAATTGCCAGGGGGCGACGTCCGGCTCGCGGATTCCGGCGGCAGCGTGGAGGTGAAGGGCGTGGTGGAGTCGATCGTTCCGCTGGAGAAGATCGAGGTGTTCCTGAACGGCCGGGTGGTTGCGACGATCCCGGTGGAAGGCGGCGCGGCCGGTGTGCGTGTGCCGTTTTCAGAGCGAGTGGCGGTGACCCGGAGCGGCTGGATCACGGTGCGTGCGTCGCATTCGAAGCCGCAGGAGCCGGTGGACGATTCCTATATTGTCGGCGAGACGAGCCCGGTTTACATCACGGTGGGGGGGCGGCCGGTGCGGTCGCCGGAGGACGCGGCGTATTTCGTTCGCTGGATCGATGCGATTACGCGGCTGGCGGAAGGGCATCCGGGTTGGCGTTCCGAGCGGGAGAAGGCGCACGTGCTGGGGCAGTTCGCGGAGGCGCGGCGGGTGTTTGTGGAGCGCGGGCGGGAGTAGGAACTTTCCCGAAAGACATGCGCGGCGACTTACTCCCAGCGCAGCGCCTCGGTGGGATTCATCCGGGACGCTCTACTCGCCGGGATCAGCCCGAAGATGATGCCGACCGCGAACGACACGCCAAAGGCCACCGCCACCGCCATCCACGAAACGGGAATGGCGATGCCCTCGGCGAATAACCGGGCCACCACGGGAATCGAGATACCCACCACGATACCGAGCAGCCCGCCGCTCACGCTGATGAGAATCGCTTCGAGTAGAAACTGGGCCAAAACTTCCCTGCGGGACGCGCCCACGGCCATTCGCAATCCAATTTCCCGGGTTCGCTCGGTTACCGTCACGAGCATGATGTTCATGATCCCGATTCCGGATATCACCAGAGCGATCGCAGCCACCAGGATCAGCACCAGAGTGAGAATCGCGGTGATTTGCGATGCGGTATCCAGAATAGCGGCGAGATTCTCCACCGTATACTTGGCGCCGGGGCGATGGCGGCTCTCCACGATCTGTTTCACACGATCGGTAACGGGGCGCACATCCTCGAGCGTTCTCGCCTGGACGTAGAGCGGATCCACGCGCTCAACGGGGGTAAAGTAGCGGATGACCGACACGGGAATTAACGCGGTCTCGCCGGCGAGTTCGGTCTGCCCGTAGCTGTCGGCCTTCTCGCGAAACACGCCGGCGACGGTAAACTGTAGTCCAAAAAGCTTCATTACTTCGCCCACCGCGCGGTGGGGGGATCCGTAGAGCTTTGTGCTGAGCCTGTCGGTTAACAGCACCACCTTCTGGCGCTGTGCGACGTCGGATGCGTCGAGAAAGCGGCCGGCCAGCAGCACGAGGTTGCGCACGCGCGCGTAATCCTGGTCGGAACCGATTACCTTCACGTCTTCTTCACGGCCGGCGATGACCATCCGGTCTGAATTGGTGATCACCCCGGTGGCGGCGACAATCCGATCGCCCAGTTCGCGCCGCACGGCCTCCACATCGGCCAGTTTCAGGTAGTCGCCATCCACGTTGCGGGCCGTCATCCCGCCGCTTTCGTAGTAGGCGTAGATCATGTTTGAGCCGATACCGCGGATCTGCTCGAGGATGAGCTCGCGGCTGGTGAGCGAAATGGTCACTACCAGTATCACCGAGGCGTTGCCGATCAGAAGGCCAAGGGCCGTCAACAGCGTTCGTGTTCGGTTGGCGGCAAGCGCCTGCAGACCGAAGCGGAGAGATTCACCCAGTTTCATTTCAACTTTTCGAGCAGCCGGCGGGCATCGTCGCGCGGCGGATCTTCCGGAGTGAGGTCTCGGCTGGCGATGTAGCGTTCGAGCAGCCGCCGGGCCTCGGCGGGATTGCGCTTGGATTCGATCCAGATTTCGGCGCGGCCAAACCAAAGGGCGGGCTTTTCGGGGGCCATGCGGAACGCCTCTTCCAGGCAGCGGTCGCTCTCGGCGGTACGGCCATTTCGCGCGAGGAAACGAGCGAGGTCTACCAGCCGCTCCGGCT
>JBGSME010000505.1:0-3075 GCA_041740335.1 Bryobacteraceae bacterium
GGCACCGACGCGCCAGTCCTGTCCGGCCACCCCGTCGGCGCGCTGCGTGCGTTGGCCGCCGATGTTGCACTCGCCGCAAGAACTGGAAGTTATGGTGACCGGAAAACCGGAACGTAGGGTCCATATGCCCGACACCTCCCAGCCGCCGAGAACAGCATCGGTGGCGCGGTTCCAGCCGACCCCGAAGGCCTTGCCGCGACCCACCGGTAGCGTATAGACCCAGTTAGTAACCGAGTTCAGTTTGACGTGGCTGGGATCGAGTCCCCATTCGACAGCGTAGTTACGGCTGTCCTGCGGAGAAGAGAAGCCCTCGAGCCAATTGCCGGAATTCGAGAGCAGCCGTCCGTAGGTGAAGCTGTGAAGGAACGAGAAGCCGTTTGAGAAGGCGCGCTCAAGGCGTGTCTGAAGGCTATTGAAGCTGGTGGTGGCGCCGGAGTCCATGTATTGGATGTCGGCGTACTCGGGGAACGGCCGCCGTTGCTGGAGAGTGGCTGCCGGACCGGTGGTGAACGCCTGGTTCGCGTTCAGGAAGCGCGTGTTCTGGACACTGCGATTGCCGACGTACCCGACTTCGAACAGCCATCCCTTCGTCAACTCGTGCTGGATCGTGAAGTTCCACTGGATGACGTAAGGATTTCGCAGAAACGGATCGTTGCCGCGGACGATTTGGTCGACGCCGGAGTAGTCGGCGAGAAAGTCGCGAGGCGGACCGCTGGAAAGCGTCATCGGACTCGCGGTGGAAATGTCCTGGTTGCGCGTGAGGTCCACCACGAACGGTGCATTCATTCCGAGGAGGCCTTCGCGTCCCTGGCGGTTGGTGTGGTTGTAGAAGAGGCCGAACGCGCTCCGGACCACCGTTTTCGGCTGGACGGTCCAGGCGACACCGATACGCGGGGCGAAGTTGCGGCGGTCTGGGTGGACAAGCGCACGATCCACGCGGCCGCCGTCTTGGGCGAAAGTCAGTTGACCGCTGGCCGGGTTGAAGTTGGCGAGGTGATTGAACTTCTCGACGATCGGGTTGCTGTATTCATAACGAAGGCCGAGGTTCAGGGTAAGATTTCGGTTGAGCTTATAGTCGTCTTGCAGGAAGAGGCTGTTGATCCACTTCCGGTTGTAGACCACCGAATAGGACGTCTGCGAATGATTGGCGGGCATGCCGAGCAGGAAGTCGCCCCAGGGGTTATTGGAGAAGATGTTGCGGTTGAACCGGAACACGCCGATTAGGGCGGAGACATCGAGAATCGCGGTTTGGATATACTGCGCGTTATATCCGAAACGGATGGACTGCTTGCCACGCAGCAGGCTCCACGAGTTGTCGATGACGTAAACATTGGGGATCTGGAACTGCGGCGTGGAGGTGTGGCGGCCAAAGGCGTTCATGCCGCCTACGATCATTTTCGGCCAGCCGCCGTTGATGCCGGGGGCGCTCGGAAGATTCGGGATGCCGAGCAGTTCCGTGGGGCCGGGCGATCCGAAGTTCGGCGGGAACACGTTGGCTCCCAGCCGCGTGTAGCCCAGGCGGAGTTCGGACAGTGTGCTCGGCGACAGTATCCAGGCGCCGCCGGCGACGGCGTGTTGTCCGCGCGTGGCGGTGGTGCCAAAGCCGTCGTTGAAGCTGCCTTCGATCAGGCCGGGGAACAGGCCGGGCCGGAAGGTTTCGAGGTCGCTGAAGCTATAGCGCCCAAAGATACGAAGGCTATCGGTGAAATTATGATCGAGGCGGAAATCAAAGCGGTCGACGCCGGTGCGATTGGTGACCGTGCTCAGGTAGTAACCTTGAAACGGTACGCCCGAACCGGTTTGCCCTCTCGGGAACTCCGGCAGCGTCGCGATCTTGCGGGAGACGCCATCCCAACGCGATTGCGGAATTGTTAGATTCGGGAAGGGCGTTCCAGCACGATTGGCCGCTGTGACAGTAAGCGGATCGCGCGGCTGAATTCGCAGATCGCCGGTGATCGGGACGTTATTGAAGTCGCCGCGGATAAGTGCATCGGTGGGCATGGTGCTGATGTAGCTGGTGCCCTGACGCTCCATCTCGCGCTCGTAGTTGGCGAAGAAGAAGGTGCGGTCCGGGCGGATGGGCCCGCCGACATTGCCGCCGAAGAGGTTGTAGCGAAGCTTGGGCTTACGGCCGTCGGCGGTAGGCGTCCAGCCCTTGGCATCGAGCTTGTCGTTGCGGAAGAATTCCCAGAGGGTTCCGCGAACCTGATTGGTTCCGCTCTTGATAGTGACGTTGATAGCGCCGCCGGCGCTGCGGCCGAACTCGGCGGAGAAAGCGTTGGTCTGAACTTTGAACTCCGCCACTGCGTCCACTGACGGTCGAATCACGTCGACGCGTTCGCCCCGGAAACTGGTGGCGTTGGAGTTATTGTCGACGCCGTCGAGCAAAAAGTTATTTTGCAGGGAACGATTACCATTGATGTTGATCGCGCCGCCGATGCGGCGCCCGGGACGGGTGACGGTGCCGGGAGCGAGCAGAACGAGCTGGGTATAGTCACGTCGATTGAGGGGGAGTTCACGCACCTGTTCGCTGGTAACGATCTGGCCGCGAGAGCTGGTTTCGGTTTCCAGTTGCCCGGTGACTTCGGCCTGGACCGTAACTTCCGTAGACACCTCTCCCGGCTCGAGCACCATGTCGGCGCGAACGCGATCGGCGACACGAAGCTGAGGCACCACGGACACGGCGGGCTTGAATCCGGCGACTTCAGCGCGGACTTCGTAGCTGCCGATACGCAGCGCCGGAAACGCGTAGATGCCCTGTTCGTTCGTCGTTGTAGTACGTTCGACGTTGGTGTTGCGGTCGCGCAACGTTACCTTGGCGCCGGCGACCACGCTTCCGGACGTGTCGAGGACCGAGCCGAGGATTCCGGCGTTTTCCGACTGCGCCCAACCCGCGGTCCACGCGATGAAGAAACAGATGACCCTGGCGATTGGTAGATTCATGAGAACTACGGTACTGGTTGAGTGTGAATTCGTCATGCGTGTCCGATGACAGATTCATGCCGAAGTCGTCCGGCCGGTCTGGATTGGCTTCGTTACCAAAATGACATATAGTAGCCATCATGCGAATGGGAT
>JBGSME010000506.1:0-7517 GCA_041740335.1 Bryobacteraceae bacterium
AAATGTATATTGTGGGGATAGTAAGCGGCGGGATAAATTCCCTGCGCGCGGCATTGTGTGATGTAACTTTCGTCGGCAGCGATGGCTTTCCGGTTGGCTTCGGTGCCGTCGGCATAGCGGCCTACGCGGATGTAGATATGCGCAGGCATGTGCACGAGGTGTCCAGCGCCGGGGACGAGGGAACCGAGTTTGTCGGCGGCAGGAACGGCGCGGTCGGGATCGGGCGAGGCTTCCGTGGCGTGGATGTAGATGTGATTGGCGCCGGGGTGGTCCGGAGACAGGCTCATGGCGGCTTCGATTGCGGCGATAGCTTCCGGGATACCGGGCCTGGGCTTGCCATCCTCGCGCGACCAATAGTCCCAGGGCATGGTGTTCATGACGGCGTCGGCGTAGAGCGTGGCGACATCGGGATCGTGGGGAAAGCGGCCGTAGAGGCCTTTCATCGAGTGAGCATAATCTTGATTGAGTTGCTTACGGTCCGGTTCGGCACTCGCGGCGAAGCGGGCTGCAAGAGCGTCGATGAGGCCGGTCTCGACCGGTGTGAGCGTGGACTTGTGAGCCTGGGCCATTTGGATGGCGGCGGCACCTTGTTGTTCGCGGTCTGGCCCAATGGCGGGGTCATTGATATTGGGGGCCAGAGCGAGGGCTTGGCCCCAGTAGGCCATGCCGCATTCCGGATCGAGACGTGCAGCTTCCTGGAAAGAACGGATCGCTTCGGCGTGGTTGAAACCGTAGACGAGAATGAGGCCCTGATTGAAGAATCGCTGAGCGTCTTCCGACCGGGTGGTGATCTTGCGATGGTAGTTGCCGAGATTGGTGAGGACGGGGGCGAGGCGCCCGTCATGGGTTGTGTTCGCGAGTTCGCCGGGTGTGCGATTGCACGAGGCGGTAAGCAGAAAGCCGATGAGGAGTAACGTCCAGTACTGCATGACGCCCTCGTTTATATATACCTCATTTTTTCCAATCCGCAGTGAAGATGTTGAACTCGTAACGGGACGTGGAATCTTTGTCGGAGGCGAAGACGAGTTTGCGGCCGTCCGGGGAGAACTCGGGGAAGGACGTGAAGCCCCCGAAGTTAGTGATTTGCTCGAGCCCGGTGCCGTCGGTGTTCATTAAAAAGAGCTCGAATTTGCGGCCGTCGCATTCGTGTTTATTGGACGAGAACATGATCTTCCTGCCGTCGGGGGTGAAGGTGGGGGCGAAGCTAGCGCAGCCGAAATCGGTCAACTGCTTGACGCCGCGTCCATCGGCGTTGGCAACGAAGATTTCCATTTTCATGGGCGATGTCAGGCTTTGCGCGAGCAGTTCCTTGTATTGCTTGCGGAGATCGTCGTTCTCCGGATGATTTGCGCGCCAGACGAGGTGTTTGCCGTCGCGGGAGAAGACGGCTCCGCCATCGTAGCCATCGGTGAGGGTGATGCGCTTCTTGCCGGATCCGTCGAACTTCATGGTCCAGAGATCGAGGTCGCCGGAGGCCATGGAGGTATAAACGATGCGTTTGGTTTTCCAGTTGACGGTGGCCTCGGCATCGTAACCGGGGGCATCGGTGAGTTTCCGAAGCAAGTTACCGCTGTCGCTGGCGATGAAGATGTCGTAGGAGGGATAGACGGCCCAGACGTAACCTTTGCTGCGATCGGCGGGGGGCGGGCATGCATCGCCGCCTTCGTGGGTTGAGGCGTAGACGAGGTGTTTGTTGTCGGCGAGGAAGTAGCCGCAGGTGGTTCGACCTTTGCCGGTGGAGACCATGCGCTGATTGGAACCGTCGGCGTTCATGACGTAAATCTGGTCACAGGCGACGCCTTCGCGGGTGGATTGGAAGACGAGGCGCTTGCCGTCAGGGGACCAATAGGCCTCGGCGTTCTGGCCGCCGTGGGTGAGTTGGCGGAGATTGGAGAGGTGGTCCGTTTGAGCGTGGAGCAGAGGAAGAGCGACGAGGATGATACCGAATTTCATACGCGGCCTTCAAAGAGGTTCCTGCCTTCGACGAGGGCGCGCATTTTGCCGTCGGCGACGGAACGCTGGAGCATCCAAAAGCCGCAATCGGGATGAACGTAGGGGATGCGGTTGGCACCGAGGATCTTGGCGGCGTGATCGATTCGGCGGGCAATCAATTCCTTCGATTCGATCTGGTTGTCTTTGATATCGACGACGCTGAGACCCATTCCGATTTTGTGATCGAGATCGCCGAAGACTTCTAGCTCATCATAGCCGCGGCGGGCGAACTCAAGGATGAGGTGATCGCAATGGAGCCCATTGAGGAAGGGCATGAGATTTTTCCAGAAGCCGCGCTGGACGCTCTGGCCGCCGTAGTTGCCGAAGCAGATGTGGACGCCGCGTTTCGAGGAGATGCCATCGAGAACGTGATTCATGGCTTCGAGGGCCCATTCCCGATCTTCGGGGTGTCCGCTAATGTTGGCCTCATCGATTTGGACGACGGAGGCATCAATGCGTTGGAGTTGGCGGCGGAGAACATCGGCGATGGCCATGGCGAGTTTGGCGCGATCTTTGTAATGGCGATCGGTGAGGACCTTGGTGAGCATGTGAGGTCCGGTGCAAGTGAACTTGAGGGGGCGATCGGTGAGGGTGCGTGTGAACTCGTAATCGCGGGGAAGGTTGAGAGTGCCTTCGCCGACTTCGCCGGTGACGATACCGGCAGGATCGGTGCGATAGGTGAGGCCGGCGTCAGCGCGGAAGCGTTCGATATCGGTGACGGAAAAGCGGGTGCGGATGCCGTCCATGCGGGAGACGAAATAGTCGATCATGCCATTGGTTTCGGGGTGGCTGGGATCGAAGCGATTGAGTTCGCCGTCGGCGACGACATCAATACCGGAGAGTTCCTGGGTTTTGAGGACAACCATGATGGCGTCGCGCAGGGTGACGCGGCTGGCATCGCCCAGCAGCCAGTGGGGGACGGGATAGCTTCCAACAACGGTGGTGAGAATCGACATAAACTCCATTGTATGTGCAGACGCGCGTTTTTCCTGTTGGCGGTGGTATCGACGTTGTGTGCCGAGACGCCGAAATTCCGGGAGTACCTGTTGGCCGGCGATTTGAAGGGCGGCTACCAGGTGGTTCCTTATGACGTGAACAAAGACGGACGAGTGGATCTGATCGCGCTGGCGAGCGGGATGCCGGATCTGCTGTGGTTTGAGAATCCGGGCGCGGCAGGAGTTGGCGGCGCATGGCCACGGCATGTACTGGCGGCGGGAGTAAACCGTATGATCAACGCCGGGTTCTGCCCTGGGGTGGACGATCTTCTGGTGGCGCACGCATTTGCGAACGAGCCAAAGAACAGTATCGGGATCGTGTCGCGGATCTCACCGGGCGCGGACCGGATGATGCCGTGGACGGTGACCGAGATCGACCGGTTGACGACGTCGCATCGGATCCGGTGCGCGGATATCGAGGGGACGGGGCGGCCCGTGTTGGTGAACGCTCCGCTGGCGGGGGCGAAGGCGGCGGCGCCGAATTACGAAGATCAGGTTCCGTTGACTTACTATGTTCCGGGCGATTGGAAGCGAGTAACAATCGGCAATGAGAACAGGGGCGTGATGCACGGGATCTACATTTTCACGTGGAGGGGCGGGAAGCGGGACTGCATCCTGACGGCGAGTTTTTCCGGGATTCACGCGTACTGCATGGAAAAGGGGAAGTGGACGCGGACGGAGATTGCGAAAGGGGATCCGGAGCCGGCGCCGAAGAGCGGGGCAAGCGACATTGCGGTGGGGCACTTGAAGAAGCGGCGGTTCGTGGCGTCGATCGAGCCGTGGCATGGGAATCAGGTGGCGATCTACACGGAGGAGGGCCGAAGTTGGAAGCGGAGCGTGATCGATACGGAGCTAAACGACGGGCACACGATTGTGACGGCGGATCTGGACGGCGACGGCCGGGACGAAGTGGTGGCGGGGTATCGTGGAGCGGGGCGTAGCGTGCACATTTACCGGGCGTCGGATGAGCGCGGAACAAAGTGGGAGCGGACTAAGTTAGACGATGGGGGGATTGCGGCGGCGGCGTGCGCGGCGGCGGACCTGAATGGAGATGGACGCGTGGATCTGGCGTGTATCGGGTCGGCGACGACGAATTTGAAGTGGTATGAAAATATGGGGCGGTAGGGGGATTGGTTCCCGTCTACCGGCCCCATTCGGAGGGAAGCAACTCAGCGGCGAAGCTTGAGCGCAAGGAGCCCTACAGCGGCCAGCAAGAAACTGGACGGTTCCGGGGTGTTGGCCGGAGGAGTGGGCGGCGCGGTAAGGGCTACCTGTGCAAAATGAATGTTATCGATACCGATGTTGTCGCTGACTGCGCCAAGGCCGGTGAGGTCGAGGACGATTCTCAAGGACGAGGCTTGGAGACCGGCGCCGAAATCGAGTGCAGTGTGGCCGGCGGCGCCATTGACGAGGACGTTGTTTTGGGAGAAGAGGGGAGTGCCGCCGCCATTGAGGACGCTGACGTTGGCGAGGGTGTAGTCGGCAAGGCGCCAGCCGCCGAGGTCGAAGCCGAAAAGAATCACGTTGAAGCCGCCGGCGGCATCGAAGGTGATGGTGAGGGTGGTGTCACCGTCGTTTTCGTTGTAAGCGACGCCGTTGAGATCGCCATAGTCAGGGCCCCAGATGTTAATAGCCTCGCCCGGGGTACCATAGGTAACGGTAATGTCGGGAGTAAAGCCAAAGCCGTCGTTGACGGTTCCATAGGAGTTACCGGCCTGGGGTGTGGCGGCAACATTATCGCCGTAGTTCTGGTCGATGGCGGGCCCGGGAGCGGCTTGGTCAAAGGTGAGGACGACGCCGGCCTGAAGGAGAGACAGGGAGAGGACCGGGAGGGCGAGGAACCGCATGACAGCGTTCATTGTTAAACAGAGTATCCCGAGAATGTTTTGGGGGCAAGACCCAGTACTACCGTATTTAGAATTGGACAAGTACTGAAAAGGTCTTTGAAGATAGCGGGAAGTGAAATCGGGCCAGACCTGGGAATTGATTCCAGGGATCTTAACTGGGACCAGGGATATTTTTATTGATACGGTGACAATGCGAATGGGCGAGTGCGTCGCGCTTGGTGACGCGCGCGGCTGGGTTTTGGACGCCAGCCGGGTTTGGCGAAGCTCAAGAAGTAGCGGAGTCGGGTTCGAACATGTAAATGTCGTCCAATTGGGATCCCGGCCGGAGACAGGCTAGTTCTTTCAAAAAGCCGGTGCGGAGATCATAGACCCAGCCATGAATGATGGGGGAATTGCGCTGGCGCCAAGCGGTCTGCACCAGAGAGGTTTGGGCGAGATTCTGGACCTGCTCGATGACGTTCAGTTCGACGAGGCGATCGTAGCGGTCCTGCGGATCGGCGAGGCAGGCGAGTTCGCGGCTATGGATCCGGTAGACGTCTTTGATATGGCGGAGCCATTTGTTGATGAGCCCGAGGTTTTTGCGGCCCATTGCGTTCTTGATGCCGCCGCAGTTATAGTGCCCGCAGACGACAACATGCTGCACCTTGAGCACCTCGACGGCATACTGGAGGACACTCAACATGTTGAGGTCAGTATGGACGACGAGGTTGGCGATATTGCGGTGAACGAACAGTTCCCCTGGTTCTGCGCCGGTGACATCCTCGGCGGGAACGCGGGAATCGGAGCAGCCGATCCAGAGGAACTCCGGCGACTGTTGATCGGCTTGCCGCGCGAAGTAGTCCGGGTGAACGGCGAGCTTGTCGGCGACCCATGCTTGATTACCGAGCAGTAGTTTTTTGTAAGAATCCATGTTTGAACCCGTTTCTAGAAGTTTTTCAATTCGAGTGTAATGTTCTTGTAGGCGGCCATCTTTTTGAAGTCCTCTGCGACTTCATGGATATCGTGATCGATGAACAGCGCCTTGGTGCCATCGAGGACGACCTGCGCGCCCTCGGGAATTTCGCGGAGCTTCGACCGCAGTTCGCTCTTGTTGACGAAGGTGGCGTCTTTATTGAGCCGCATGAGAAAGAAGTTTCCCATGCTGACGACGGTGACGGCCGCGTGCTGATTGGCGCGGATGACGAAAATGATCCCAATCACAAGTCCAATCATCACGCCCTTGAGTAAGTCAGTGAAGACGATGGCAAGGACAGTGGAAATGAAGGGAAGAAACTGACTCCAGCCGCGGTTATACATATCCACGTAGATCTGGGGCTTGGTGAGTTTATAGCCGACGAGGATCAGGACGACGGCGAGGCTCGCCAACGGAATCAGGTTTAGTAAGCTTGGGATCGCGAGGGTGGCGATCAGCAGCAGGACGCCGTGGGAGAAGGACGAAACCCAGGTGCGGCTGCCGGCGTAGACGTTGGCGGCGGTACGGACCACGACGCCGGTGACGGGCAGACCACCGAGGAGTCCGCTGACGATGTTGCCGATGCCTTGGGCTCGAAGCTCACGGTGCGGGGGTGAGATGCGGCGAAAGGGGTCCATCTTGTCGGCGGCTTCGAGGGAGAGTAGAGACTCGAGGCTGGCAACGAGGGCGATGGTGACGGCGCTGAACCACACTTTCTGTTCGCCGATGGCGGCGAAGTCAGGAAACCGCATCTCGGCGAGGAAGCCTCCTAGGGATGAGGGAGTGGGCAGTTGCACCATGTGGTCCATCTCGACGATAAACAGGGAAGGGGCCCAGATGCGATAGATCTGATTGGCGGCAATCCCGAGGATGACGGCGAGTAGGGGGCCAGGGACCATTTGGAGCCAACGGCCTCCATTTTTGGCAAAGTGATCGCGGGCCAACATGACGATGAGACAGAGAATGGAAAGGAGCACAGCGCCGGGGTGAGCGGTAATGACGCCCTTGACGATGTTCGTGAACGTGTTCAGATCCTGTTTTTCGAAGAAAGTGAGGTCTCCGGCGTAGTCCTGGTCGCGGCCGAGGGCATGGGGAATCTGCTTGAGGAGGATGACCAGCCCGATGGCGGCCAGCATTCCCTGGATGACGGCGGTGGGAACATAGTCGGCGATGGCTCCCAGACGCAGCACTCCGAAGAGAAACTGGATGCAGCCGGCGAGAACCACGGCCAGCAAGAAGGTTTCGAATGAATTGAGGTCCTGAATCGCGGTGGCGACGATGACGGTGAGGCCGGCGGCGGGGCCACTGACACTGACGTCGGATCCTGACAGGAAGGAAATGAGAAGCCCGCCGACGATACCGGCGACGATTCCGGACAGGAGAGGGGCTCCGGAGGCCAGAGCAATGCCGAGGCAGAGGGGGAGGGCAACGAGAAAGACGACGAGGCCCGCCGGAGCGTCGTGTTTGGTGAAGTTACCAAGGCTAGGTTTGAGAGAAACGGCGGAAGTCATGAACAGGAGTCTCCTTGGGTGAGTGCGCACAAGTACGTTCGCAGTTCGTTCGATACAAATCGTGGATGGCGGGAGAAGTAAGGCCGGAACGCGAGCGACGCCGGTTCCGGACTTACAGTGAGCGCGGAGGACCGCGGCCGGAGATGACAAGGATGGCAGGCGCGGAGGCCGGGAGAACCGTTGGCGGGGCGAGGCGGAAGGCCTGGAAAACCGGGCGGAC
>JBGSME010000507.1:0-3964 GCA_041740335.1 Bryobacteraceae bacterium
CCCCGATGAATTCGACGATGGAGAGGGCGGTGTAGTCGCGCTTTTGGCCGAGGTCGAGCCCGATGAAGAAATGCTGCCAGGGATTGGGGAGGACGATGGGGAGTTGGGGGTGACTGGCGAAGGGGTTGGGGTCCGGGGGGAAGAGGGGCGAGAGCGAGGGTGTGACGGCGGCCTGGATGTCGTCGTGGTTGAAGAGGGCGGATTGGGATTGGGCGAATTGGCACAGATACTCCTGGGCGAAGACGGTTTCGGGGAGATTTCGGCGCTCTTCTTCGAGGAATTTGGCGGAAATACGAGGGCATTCGGTGGCGGGGGCGGTGATACGGAGGAAGTGGGTGTCGGAGGCGGTCCAGGTGTCGTAGAAGAAGCCGTTGCGGCCGTGTGGAGTGGAGAGCAGGCAGAGGGTGGCTTCGGGGTGGGTGGCGAGCATGGGGCGAACGGAGTGGTAGAGATCGTCGGAGACGCGGGCGGCTTCGTCGATGATGAGGAGCGTGGCGGAGAAGCCGCGGATTGTGGATTCGGAGCAGGGGAGGGCGAGGATGCGGGCGTTGTTGGGGAGGCGGATGGAGGAGCGGGAGGCGGGGTCGCGGCGGGTGCGGATTTCGAGGGTCCGGAGGTGGACTTCGATTTTGCTTAGGAGTTCGGTGGACTGGCGTTCGGAGGGGGCGAGGATGAGGGTGACGGAGTTTTCGTTGGTGAGGGCGTGGTGGAGCGCCTTCACGGCGGTGATGCTGGATTTGCCCCATTGGCGGCTGCAATTGAGGATGATTCTAGAGTTGGCGGGATTGAGGGCTTCGGCCTGTTTGGGGTCCGGGTGGAAGTTGAGGGCTTCGCGCGCGAAGGCGAGGGGGTCGACGGTGTGAAGGAGGGAGAGCATGGATTAGTTGGCCGGTTTGGGAGAGAGTCCGAAGTCCTGGTAGACCTTGGCCATGGATTCGGTGATGGCGGTGTAGGCGTCCGGGAAGTTGGAGATGCCGCGAGTGATGGCGACGCGCATGGCATTCCAGAAGTCGAGGGTGAGTTCGATGTTTTTGGACGCAGCTATCCCGCCGGCCTCGGGCTCCGGATCCGATTTCAGTTGGATTCGGGAGCAGATGAATGGTTCGGCGGCTGGCTGGAAGGTCCAGGACATTCGATTTTCTCCTTTGTTTCGCCAGTGAGGGCCGGATTTTCCGGCACGGACCGTGTAGGTGGCGCCGGCTGCTTCGGTTGCGGAGCCAGGGTGGATAAATTGTTTTGCAAAATGTTGTTTTCGTGAGTCTTTTTGGCCGCTTCGTTGGCCTGCCGTTGTTGTTGGAGCACCATCAAGCGGCGAAGGGTGCGGTCATATTGGCGTGAGAGGCGTTCTTCGTGGCGCTGAATGTTGGCGAGGGCGCGGCCTTCTTCGATGAGGCTCTTGTGGGCGAGGGCGGTGCGGGTTTCGTGGTCAATGGAGTCGAATTGTTCCTGGATTGCGGGTTCATTCTTGACCATGGCGAGATCGAAATGGGAGGACTCTATCGCCCAGGCACGGCGTTGGCGCCATGCGGCGGCGGCCATCTCTTCGATGAGGAGGAATTCGGTGTCGCCGGCTGGATTCCACTCTTCGGCGAGGGATTCGAGGAGGATTTGGAAAGCGGCCTTGGATTCGTTGGCGAGGACGATGGTTTTGGCGGTGAGGCCGTGTTTGGTGGCGTTGTTGGCTACTTTAGATTTGCCTTGGGGTGTGTTGGGGCCGCGCTTTTTTGTGTCCGGCGGGGGGATGGCGTGGATTGTTGCTGGCATTTCTTGACTTACTCGCTTTTAGTGTGGCACGGGTTGTCAAGGATTTTGGGGTGGTGTGGGTGAGTTTATTCGCTATGTGGTTGATTATTTTGCGAGAAATATATTTGGCGGTGGCGTGAATGGAGTTTCGATAATTGCTCCGCAAGGCGAAGGCGAATATGGAGCGAATCCGTGTACGAGAAACGGGCGGCAGTGCCGCGCGGCACCCGCCGATGGGCCCAGCGGGTAACGACGTGCCGCGAAATCGATGGCAGGTAGTAGGCTTGATCTCGAAGTTCGGCTGGATCGGAAAGCGCCCACACGTAAAGCAGTGCCTCGACGACCTCACCGATGGCCGAGCCCTGGGAAACGATCAGCAACCCGGGACTAGACTTACCCGACGCCAATCGGTCGCGAAAATGGCCGATCATCGTTCGCCGATCATGAGAGACCAGGACTCGGCCCTCCGCTGCCGCGCGGTGCAGCAACATCGGATCGGGAACTCCATCCAGACCGGCTTCCTGCGCAGACACGATGTCCACGGCCGGCTCCCTCCGCGGGACTGCCTGGACGATTCCGAACTTGAGGTCGTTATCCGCCTGGAGCCGGATGCTCAAGAAGGCCGCTCGCCTTGGGCTGCCTCGGCTGTCGGTGACCACTAGCAGCTTCGCATAACCCAGAGGCGGCTGGATGACCTCCGACAATCGCCTCCTGGCCCGGATGCGTCGCGAATGTCTACCCACCGCCGCCCTCCAGAATGCCGCTTGCCCGCGCGAGTGCTGATTCGAGTCTTGGCCGGCTGGCTGCCCGCAGGCGCTGTAGCCCTGCTGCTTCCGCCATCGCGCGAACGGCGTCTTCTCCATTGATCCCCGACTGTAAGATCGTTACCGCCAGCGATACGAGTTCTTGACCGGAGATTTCGTCTACCGCACGTTCTGTTCCTGATCGGAACGGGACGAGATCTTCCGGCTCGAGTCGAGTGGGCCAAAAGAAGGTTCTGCCATCTTCCTTAGTCTTCTTGAACTTCCGGTCTGCAAGGCCGGTTACCCGCTCGTTGATTTTAGTCCCAGTGCGCTGCCACCCATGTCGGCGAGCAATGATCCGGGCGAGAAAAGCGTCCAGGACTGGCCCGTCAGCCTCTACCACCTCGCTGATGATCTCGCCAAGAACTTCGTCGTAGGACCGTTCGAAAAACCGCGACGGGTCGCAAGGATCTCCGGGAATCGCCGTCTCTTCCGAGAACTCTTGTGCCTTTGGCGTCTGAACGTGATTGCTGCGGTATGCTTCCACTCCGGCTGCTGCACCAATGGCTATCTCTGCGAGGGGTTCAACCGATTCGAGCACTGTAGCCGCTTCTGTCGGCGTCCCGGAAACAGGGTCAACGCAGTCGTTGCGGGCGGACGCTCTTGCAGAGCGGCTTTCCTCCAGAAGACCTTGCAACTGCAAGTCCAGGCGAGTGAGCGTCGTTTCCTTGTCGATCCACCATTCGGTCGACCAAACCCGAAGGATCTTCCATCCAAGGTCTTGAAGGACTTGCTGTCGAAGTTTGTCGCGGTCGCGGGCCGTTGCGGAGCGATGATACGTCGCGCCGTCGCACTCGACCCCTGCGAAGTAGAGCCCCGGAGCATCGGGGTGAACTACACCAAGATCGATGCGGAAAGCCGAAACGCCGATTTGGGAATGAACGGTCCAACCGCGGGACTTCAGTGCGTCTGCTACGAACTGTTCGAAGGGGCTGTCCGGATCACCGAGGCTGCCCGAGACCATTTCGGCAAAGGCCTTTGGGCCTCGTTCAGCATACTCCAGGAAATGCTTTAGCTCGGAGACGCCAGTTGCCGCCGTTCGAGACAGATCGATCTGCTCAGGCCGGAGGCTGGAAAACACTCTAAGATCCCTCCTAGCTCGCGTGATTGCCACGTTCAGTCTACGTTGGCCTCCGTCGCGGTTCATAGGGCCGAAGTTCATAGAGATCCGCCCGGTGATGTCGGGTCCGTAGGTTACCGAGAAGTACATACGATCGCGTTCGTCGCCCTGTACGGCTTCCAGGTTCTTGACGAAGACTGGCTCAATCCGGTCCTCACTGAAGTGAGGTTCCAACTCTGGGTTCTTCCGGCGCTCTGCGTCGAGTAGGTCCTCGATAAGCCGCTGCTGTTCGGCGTTGAAGGTGACCACTCCGATCGAGAGATCTTTGACCGTCGAATCCGAAGATGTCAATGTTTCT
>JBGSME010000508.1:0-3189 GCA_041740335.1 Bryobacteraceae bacterium
GCTGCCGGAGCAGATCGCGCAAAGGACACGGGCGGCGCGGCGGATCCGGGAAGGGACCGCTGGGGTGGAGGGCCTGGTATGGCAGCATGTTCCGGCGGAGGCGACCGCCCACAATTACTATCTGCTGCTGGGCCGCCACCCGCGCCGCGGAGACTTACGGGCTTGGCTCGAATCGAAAGGAATACCCTCGACGGCTTACTACCCGCGGCCACTGTATGCGAATGTGGCCTTCGAAACGGCGGCGCACCGGACCACGCCGTGTCCGAACGCGGAGGAGTTGGTCAACGACGCTTTCTGGCTGCCATTGCGGCTGTTGATGGCCGATGACGGTACGCTCGACGAAGTAGCCGCGGCGTTCCGGGAGTTCCGTTGGAGTTAGAAGGCCTCTGCCGCGATGCGGCGCATCACCTGATAACCGGCCTCGTTGGGAAGTAAGCCGTCGGCGGTAAGGTCTGCCTTGAATGCCCGGCCTTGGACGAGCGCCTCATACCAGTCGAGGTAAGTGAGTTTCTCGCGATCCGCATACTCTTTGAGCCAGGCGTTGACGCCGAGTATCTTACCGACAGTGCGGCGATTGGACCATACCTTGCCCTTACAATCGCAGACGGGCGTGAGCGAGGCGAGCAGGACGCGGACGCCGTTGGCGCGGGCGATGTCGGCCATGGACATGATGTTGTCGGCGATGGTGCCGGTGGTGGCGGGGCCGGCGTAACCGGCAAGGTCGTTCATGCCGCCCTGGATGATGACTGCCTTGGGCTTGAGCGCGATGACGTCCTGACGGAAGCGGACCAGCATTTGACCGGTGGTTTGATGCCGGATGCCGCGATTGAGGTAGGGCTTACCTTCGAGCAACGCGGCGGGCCAGGCTTCGACGACTTCGTCGCCGAGGAGGACGATGCGGTTGGGGTCCGGCTTGAGCTCGGAGTTCTCGCTGCCGTAGTAGACGAGACCGCCCCAGTCATTGAGGAGACGGCGTTGCGTGAAGACCTGATCTTCGAGGCCGGCGATCAGTTTCTCCTGTTGGTCCTGGCCCTGAGCATAGGGCAGCGCGAACAGGGTGAGTAAGAACGCGCGGCACACTTACTTAATGCCGTAGCAGTATAGCGTGCCGTCGTAGGTGTTGATATAGACGCGGCCGTTGGCGACGGCGAGTCCGCTCCAGTGGTTCCAGGTGGCGATTTCCTTGCCGGAGTTCCAGAGTTCCTTGCCGGTGCGGGCGTCGAGAGCGTAGAGCACGGCGTGGGTGGACTTAGGGATGCGGCGCTCCATGCGGAAGTCGAGACCGACGTCGGGGAAGGCTTGCGCGGTGTTTTCGCCGCTGCCGTAGGCGAGGATGACGCCGTTGGCAATGACGGGCGGTTCGGCCTGATCCATGTCGCGGGAGATCCAGGCGGGTTCGAGCCAGAGCTTCTTACCGTCGGCGGTGGGCTTCACCTTGAAGGCCGCGATTGCGCCCTTCTTGACGAGGCCGTTTTCGATGGGGGCGGAGAACTTGGGATGCTTGGGGCCCCAGAACGGAGTGAGCACCCAGCGGGTACCGTCGGCCTCTTCCCATGAAGCGAGCGAGCCCCAGATGCCGGCTTCGGCGAAGTCGACGATTTCGTTGCAGATGAGCGGGGTGCGGTACATGGGCGTGCGGTGGTCATCGCCGCCGATGGATTCGACGTCCATGAAGTAGATGCGGCATTCCTTGCTCGCGTCGACCATATACTCCTTACCCTTGAAGTCGAAGATAGCGGGAGTAACCTGCATGTCGAGGTCGCGCTTATAGAGCCATTCGGCGTTGGAAGGCCCGTAGTAGTCGACTAACTCGAGAGCCTTGGTGTCGGGATCCTGTTTGACACCGATCAGGCCATTGCCATAGACGCCGTTTTCGGGATCCCAGCGGCCGTCGCCGGTGCCGGTAAACAGAATGCCTTCCTTACTCATTGCCGGGCCGGATCGGCCCCACATGCCGCCGCCGGCGGGTCCCCAGCTACCAACTTTACTGGTGGCGAGGTCGTAGGCGTAGGCGGTATTGGGGTTGCCGCCACAGCCCTGGCCGGAGTGGGTGTAGATGACGTTTTTGTATAGGTTCAAGGCATAGGGCTTGCCGTTGGGGGGCATGAATTTGGCGGGGGGGGCGAGGTCTTCGCCATCGGCGGCGTTGAGGCGGTGGAAGCTACCGTCCCAGGAAGCGGCATAGATAATGTACTTACCGGGACCATCGCCGGGGCCGATGGTGACGTTGGCGGTCATGCCGCCGGGGCAGAGGACAGAGGGTCCGCGGCCGGTGGGGGGATCGGAGTAAGTGGAGTCAAAATGCTTGTGCCAGAGTAACTTTCCGGTGTCGGAATCGATGGCATAGACGTTATCGGAGACGCCTGCTTGGATGACTACCTGTTTGGGTCCGGCTGCGGTCTGGACGCTGCCGATGGCGAGCGGCGGAAGCAGGGAGTGCATCTGGCGGGGCTTGTTGTCGAGCTTGATCTTCCAGAGCTGGCGGATGTTTTTGGCTGTGGAGGTGCTGATGATGGACTCCTCCTTCTGCCAATTGTTGCGATGGGGGTCGCCACCGTCGGTGAGCCAGTCGGCGGCAAACGGAGCCGGGGCGAGCAGGGCTGCCAGCGCGGGGATGAGAAGGAGTTTGGTTAACAAGGTGATGCGGAGCCTCGAAGCAGCTACTATACAACAAAACCGAATGGGTTCGTCCGCCAAAACGAAGCCAGTTGTGCGGGGCGGTGTACCCTTTGCGAATCAGATAGTTGGGCGGCGCGGGCATTGGGTTCGCTGCTGATATATGATCTAGTATTCGGCTTGTCGGCCTGAACAAGGAGTTTCCAACCAATGAATCGTTCTCTCGCCTTTTCGGCTGTGGCGTCCACGATGATGCTTTGCTTTCCTGTGTTGGCGCAACGGACGGGGAATGACTGGATGACCGATGGATATGACGCGCAGCGCTCGCACTGGGTGAGGGCGGATTTGAAGATCAACCGGGAGATGATGGCGAAGCCGGGGTTCGAGCAGGTGATGAAGATCCAGATGAAGAGCGAGGCTAGGGGGTTGAACAACGTGACCCAGCCGATGCTGTTGGACTTTTTCATCGGGCATCGGGGGTTCCGGACGCTTGGGTTTTTCGGTGGCGCGTCGGGGAACGTGATTGGGGTGGACACCGATTTGGGGCGGATTGAATGGGAGCGGTCTTTCGCG
>JBGSME010000509.1:0-3854 GCA_041740335.1 Bryobacteraceae bacterium
CTGCGATCGTGGTGGTGAACCCGAATAACCCGACCGGATCGTATGTGAAGCCCGCCGAATTCGAGTGGCTGCTTTCGTTGGGGATCCCGGTGATCGCCGACGAAGTGTTCCGTGTTTTCGATTATGGCGGCGCGCCGGCCCTCGCCGCGCACCTGCTCGAGCTTCAACGTCAGCCGATTCGGCGCGGCGTCCCAAGGCAGCCGCGAAGAAAAGCGCATTAGGGGTGGACGTCCAACTGCTTCATCAGGAAGCTCAGCGTGTCGGTGGTTTCCTCAATCGACTTCGTCGCCGACTGCCCGCCCGAGTGGCCCGCTTTCACGTCATACAGCAGCGCCACCGGACGCTTCGACGATGTGGCCCACTGCAGCAACGCCGTCATCTTGCGCGCATGCAACGGATCGACGCGCGTGTCGGCGTCACCGGTGACGAACAACACCGCCGGATAATCGGTGCCCGCCTTCACATTCTGATAAGGCGAATAGGAGAGCAGGTAGCGAAACTGCTCCGGATCCTCGCTGGACCCATACTCCGGCACCCAGAACCGCGCCACAAGAAACTTCTGATACCGGATCATATCGAGCAACGGATATCCGCAGATCACCGCCTGATACAGGTCCGGCCGCTGCGTAAGCGCCGCGCCCACGAGCAGTCCGCCGTTAGACCGCCCCGTAATCGCCAGCCGCTTGGGATTCGTATACTTCTCCCGGATCAGAAACTCGGCGGCGCCGATGAAATCGTCAAACACGTTCTGCTTCCGCAGACGCATACCGCCCTCGTGCCAGTCTTCGCCGAACTCGGAGCCGCCGCGCAAATTCGGAAGCGCGAAAACACCCCCCAGTTCCGCCCACGCCACCGCCATCGCGCTGAAGGCCGGTGTCATCGATACGTTGAATCCGCCATAGCCGGTCATCAGCACCGGACGGTTTCCATCCCGCTGAAGACCCTTCTTGTGCAGCAGGAACATCGGCACCCGCGTGCCGTCTTTCGATTGGAACCACTGCTGATCGAGCACGAAATCGGAGCTCTCAATCGGTACTGGCTGCTTGAACCACATCTCGGACACACCTTTGCCGGTGTCCAAACGGTAGATCAGCGACGGCACGTGGAACGACGTGAAGTTGTAGAAAGCCTCGCTTGAATTCCAGCGGCCGAAGATATCGCTAGCGGAACCGATCGCCGGCAGCTCGATCTCACGCTCATACTTGCCGCCGGCATCGTAGACGCGAATTCGCGATTGAACGTTCTCGAGATAACGCACGAAGATCTTGTGGCCGGCAAGCGAGATCCCGTCGACGGTTGCCGTCTTCGATTCCGGCACGATCTCCCGCCACCGGTCCGGCGCCGGCGCGGGCGGATTCTCACCTTCAAACAGCGGCGGCAAATCGATCGCAAGCACGCGCCGGCGGGGCGCGTTCCAGTTGGTGTTCACCATCAACCGGTCGCCGGCAAACGCTCCCGAGAAGGATGCACGGATACCCTTCGCCACCGGCCGGATCGGCCCGCCGGCCGACAAATCCTGGACCCAAAGATCCACCGCATCCCCGGCTGACCCGTGGTACACCGTGATCAAAAGCCAGCGGCCGTTTTCTGAAACCTCCGGATACATGATGTGCTCGGCCCCGTATCCCTCCCCGAAAATCGCTTTGTCACTCGAAAACGGCGTACCCATCTCATGCATGCGAATCCGAGGGTTGTCGCCGCCGAGGCTTGCGTAGTAGAACCGCTTCTTGTCCGGAGTCAGGTTTACGTCGGACCATTTGCCTTCAGGAAGCGCGTCCTCCAGATGCCGCCCGGTATCCACTTCCAGAAACCGTACCGCGATCTCATCTTTCCCGCCCTGCTGCACGGCGTACGCCAGTAATTTACCGTCGTCGGAAATGGAGGAAATTCTTGCCGACGCCGTGTGATCGGCCGACAGCTTATCGGGATCCACCAGCACCTTGTCCTCGCCGCTCAGCGTCTCTCTCATCAGGATCAACGGCTGTTCGCGATTCGCCGGACGCCGCCGGTAGAAATAACGGCCGCCCCGCTCCACGGGAATCAGCACCGTCTCCACGCGCAGCAACTCACCAAGCCGCTTGGCGATCGCTTCCCTGCCCCGAATGGGATCGAGCAGTTTCCGCGTGTACTTGTTCTGCTCGTCGATCCAGGCCCGCGTCGCCGGGCTCTGCTGATCTTCGAGCCACCGGTAGGGGTCCGCCACCTTCACACCGTGCAGTGTTTCTTCCACCACCACACGCTCCGTCTTAGGTTTTTTGAGGTTTGGGGAATCGGCAGCCATGAGGGGAAACAGAATCATCGGGACGAGTATGAGCCGGGTCATCTCTTATCAGTGTAAATCGGGTGATGCGGAATACGCCGGGCGGCCGCAATATTTCCGTGTCAGTAGCGTGTCTTCTGTGTTACGTTATTGTTACGATGCTGCGGTTGGTGATAGTTCTATACATACTGAGCCACGCGAGCTTTCTGGCCGCGCGGGAACTACCGGTGTGCGTAGACAATCAAGCAGGCGTCGACCCGTGGACCGTGCGCGTGATGAAGGAAGAACTCGCGGCCATCTTGTCGCATTCCGGCTTCGATCCGCGATTCGTTCCATGTCCGGAGGGGATTCGTCTTGCCTTGAGCCAGTCACCGCCGCCGGGATCGGAAGGCGCGCTGGGCGCCGCCCGCCGTGACGGATCGGCCATTCTGCCTCAGATGGCCGTCTACGCGCAACCGGTGGCCCGCCTGATCGGGACCACGCTTCCGGCTTTCCTCGGCAAGGCGATGGCGCGCGTAGCCACTCACGAGATCGGCCACTATTTGCGGCAATCCGCCGATCACAGCGCGGAAGGCCCGATGACGGAATATTTCGCCGGACCGAAACTTATCGCCGCCCGGAGCCGCGACTTTCAGATCCGCTGACGCGCGGCCGGCAAATCCCCCGCTTCGAGGCGCGAATGAACGCCACCAGATGCAGCGTGTGTTCGTTCGGAATCTCAGCCTCAATCCGCGCGAGGGCGGCATCGAGCTTCAGGCCGGACTGATACAGGATCCTGTAGGCCTCGCGCAACGAGCTGATCTGCTCGCGCGAAAATCCCGCCCGGCGCAATCCCACCGTGTTCAATCCCACCGGTTCCATGTCGAACCGCGCGTAAAGAAAGTAGGGCGGCGCGTCCTGGTTCACGCGGACGTTGCCGCCGATCATCGCGTGCCTGCCGATCCGCGAAAACTGGTGGATCACCACACCGCCGGAAACGAAAGCCTGATCCTCGATCTCGACATACCCGGCCACAAGCGCGCAACTCGCGATCGTACACCCGTTGCCGATCCTGGCATTGTGCGCGATGTGTCCGCTGCCCATCACGTAGTTGTCGTCGCCGATCTCTGTTACCGATTCCGGCTTGGTGCCGCGGGAAATCGTCCAGTGCTCGCGAATCCGGTTCCGGCTCCCGATCCGGAGATAGCTGCGCTCGCCGGTGAACGCCTTATCGAACGGATCGGTGCCGAGGCACGCTCCCGCCGAGATCGCGTTGTCGTCGCCAAGCGTAGTCCAACGCTTCACGTAAACATAGGGTTCAAGCGTGCATCGGGCGCCGATCGATACATCCTCTTCGATGACGCAATAGTCGCCGACGACGGCGCCGGCCCCGATCCCGGCGCCGGGATGGACACGCGCTGTGGGGGAAATAATCGCGGAAGGGTGGGCCGGCATATAAACTCGTATGATACTGGAGCTATGCGTGCAGGCGAGATCGCCGGGTGGCTGAACGCGCCGCTCGAAGGTGATCCCAATCTCGAAATTACCGCCGCGGCCACCGTGGAAACCGCCGGCGCCGGCGACATCAGCTTCGTCGGCCGCCGGAAGGCCGCGC
>JBGSME010000510.1:0-2189 GCA_041740335.1 Bryobacteraceae bacterium
CTCTCCGGCTCGCCCGGGCTCTGCGCCGCGCTCGTCCTCGCCGGCGACGATCACCCGTGCAAGAGTTCATCCATTCCTCACCAGAGCGATTTTTCCCTGCTCAACGCAAACATCCCGATCCTGTTTCCAGGGAACACACAGGAGGTTTTGGACTACGGCCTCTACGCGATCGCACTCGCGCGATACTCCGGCTCCTGGGCTTCTTTGAAGCTGTTGACGCAAACCTGCGATGGCGGCGGTACCATCGCGCTCGATCGGTCGCGCTTTCGTTACAACGAGCCCCCCGGCTATGTGAAGCGCACCGACGCGAGACTCGTCCCCGGCATCGCACTCGGGTTGGAACACGAGACCAACGTCCGGCGCATCGCCGCCGTCCTCGAATTCGCCAAGGCGAATCCGGTCAATCGCTGGTTCGGCGGCTGCAACGGAGCAACCACCGGCATCGCCACCGCCGGCAAGTATTACTACGACCTGATGCAGGCGTTCTCCGACTGTGGAATCGACGAGGATCAACTCGACCGGCTCGGCATCAGCGTCGCCAAGTTCGGAATGACCTACCCGCTCGATCCGGACTTCGTCTCCGAATTTGCCTCCACACTCGACACCCTGATCGTGGTCGAGGAGAAGCGCAGCTTTCTCGAACTCCAGTTGAAGGACGCGCTCTTCAATCTATCCGAACATCCAATGGTGCTCGGCAAGTTCGACGACGCCGGCGCTCCTCTGTTCCCGCCCACCGCGGAACTCGACCCGGACCGCATACTACTTGGGCTCGCGCGCGTCATTCCCGAACTCGCCAGTCATCCGGGCGTGAAGGCGCGCTTGGAAACGATTGCCGCCGCTGGCGCGCGGCCGCGCGAACTGTCGATCCTCCGCGCACCGAACTACTGTTCCGGCTGCCCGCACAATCGAAGCACGCTGGTATTTGAAGGACAAGCGGCCGGCGGCGGCATCGGCTGCCATGGCATGGGATTTCTGCTCGAAGACGCCAACCGCGGCTACTCCTTCGCCACACAGATGGGCGGCGAAGGCGCGGCATGGTTCGGCATGAAGCCGTTCGTACGCCGGGATCATATCTTTCAGAACATCGGCGACGGAACTTACTTTCATTCCGGATCCCTCGCGATTCGAGCCGCGGTCGCCGCGGGCGTCAACATCACCTATAAGCTCCTCTACAACGGTCACGTCGCAATGACCGGCGGTCAGGACGCAGTCGGCTCGCTGACGATCCCTGCGCTCACAAAAAAGCTCGAAGCCGAAGGCGTGCGGAAGACCGTGATCGTGGCCGAGGACCCCGCGCCATACGGCGATGCGCGGATGTTGGCCGCCAATGCCGAAGTGCGCCCCCGGGACGAATTCGAGGCCGTGACGCGCGAACTCGAACAGACACGCGGTGTCACGGTGTTGATCTACGACCAGGAGTGCGCCGCCGAAAAGCGCCGCTTACGTTCGCGGGGCAAATACGCCGAGCCCGTCGAGCGGATGGTGATCCACGAGGAAATATGCGAGGGCTGTTGGGATTGTGTGCGCCAATCGAACTGCATGAGTTTGCAGCCGGTGGAAACAGCGCTTGGTGAAAAGATGCGGATCCATCAGCCGAGTTGCAACAAAGACTACACGTGCGCGCTCGGCGATTGCCCGTCGTTCGTTTCGGTGAAGATCAAACCGGGAACGGGACTCCGCCGCTCGCCCGTCGAGAAGGTGGAGCTACCGGATCTGCCCGCGCCGCAACTGCCCGATCCGGGCGCCGGCTACAGGATTCTGAGCCCTGGAATCGGAGGCACCGGCGTAGTGACGATCAACGCGCTGCTGGCGGCGGCGGCAGCCATGGACGGGCTGCATGCGATCTCGCTCGATCAGACCGGGCTCGCGCAGAAAGGCGGCGCAGTGGTTTCGCACCTCGTGCTGAGCAGGTCGCCGCTCGAAGCCTCGGCACGGATCAACACCGCCAATGCCGACCTCGTGCTTGGGTTTGACCTGATCACCGCGCTGCAGCCGGATCAATTGAAATGCGCACACCCGGACCGGACTCGCGCCGTGGTGAACTCGCGCGTAACCCCAACCGCGGAAGCCGTACGAAAGCATCTCGACGCGGGAACGGAGACGGACCTCGCGCGCAAGCTCGATCGCTTCACAAAACCCGGCGGCAACGTCTATCTGGACGCCTCCGGCATGTCGGAGCGCTACTACGG
>JBGSME010000511.1:0-2586 GCA_041740335.1 Bryobacteraceae bacterium
ACGCCCGACGCACGCAGCCTGGCTTGGGCGGGTTCGTTCGTACGGACTTTCGGCCCCCCGGCGGGTTCGTTTCTTCCCTTTTTCAAACTGTCAGGGAGCGTGAGGGAGCACCCGGCTGGTGGCGCGCCACCGCTAACTCGAAGGACGGGTGTGCGCGGCAAGACATTCGAAGGAAGCGAGTATGTTCCCGGCGGATTCGAATTGGCGGGAAACGGGGGGGCCAGCGGCCAGACATTTGATGTGGTACGAATTTGAGCCGTAAAGCCAGCGCCGCCGGGGGGCCGGCCAGCCACGGTTTGGGAGGTAAGCATGGCAGGCTTTCGAGCGTGGCTCCGCGAGTTGCTCATGGATCGACTCGGTCCCGACCCAGCCCCTGGTAGTTCGTTGCCGCAGGCGCCTACGGAACTCAGTGGGCCGGGGTCGTTCGCTGAGAACAGCAACAACTTCGCCCTCGCCATGTCCCGGCAAATGCGACAGCAGCGGGAGCCCGGGAACCTATTCTTTTCTCCGTTCAGCATTCGCACGGCTCTCGCCATGGCGTATGCGGGGGCGAGGGGCGAGACCGCGGCGCAGATGGCCGGGGCGCTGCGTGTAGGGTCCTCGGGCGAGACCCTGCACGAGACCTTCGGCCAGATCATCCAAAGGCTCAACGCAACTGCCAGCGGAAAATATGAGATGGCCGTGGCGAGTTCGCTCTGGGGTCAGGAAGGCGCGCTGCCGGAGAGTGGATTTCTCGACTTAGCCGCCCGGTACTATGGCGGAGGCATGAATGTCGCCGATTTCCGCCGCGATGCCGAGGCCGCGCGTCTGAAGATCAACCAGTGGGTCGACGAGAAGACGAGGCGGAAGATCCGGGAGCTGATCCCCTCAGGCGGCCTGGACGCGGACACGCGTCTTATCCTGGTGAACGCAATCTACTTCAAGGGGTTGTGGATGCTGCCGTTCCGCAAGGCCAACACACTCGAACAGCCTTTCTATGCGCAACGCGGCCGCACGGTGAAGGCGCAGCTCATGTTTCAGCAGCCGGCAGTTCGGTACGTGAAGGCACACGGCTTTCAGGCTGTGGACTTGGAGTACCAGGGTGGTGATCTTTCGTTGCTCGTGCTTCTTCCGAACAAGAAGTACGGGCTTCAGGATATCGAGGCGCGGCTCTCCACTCGCATGCTCCACGACTGTGTGGCGAGGATGGTTTTGCATGAAGTCAGGCTCTTCCTGCCGAGATTCAGAGTAACGCTGGCAGTTGAACTCGGTCAGCAACTCCGGGCGCTCGGCATGCCGCTCGCCTTCGACGGTTCAAGGCCGACTTCTCCGGCATCGCCGGTCACCAGCCCCCCCACGAGGATTCGCTGTTCGTTTCGGCGGTCTTCCACAAGGCTTTTGTCGAAGTGAATGAGGAAGGAACGGAGGCGGCGGCCCTTACGGCGACTTTGATGGCGCCGCTATCTTCTCGTTTGCTTTTTCATTGGCCGCCGCCAGTTCCCATTTTCCGGGCTGACCATCCCTTCCTGTTTGCCATCCGCGACCGAAGGAGCGGCGCGATCTTGTTTCTCGGACGCATGGCCGATCCGACACGGGAGACTGACGGAGCTTGACGCCGGGATTGATCTCGGGTGTTGGGTCCACGGGACAGCCACGACGAACGGGTTCGTCTCCAGGGTGACCTGGTCGTTCAATGCCCGTTCCGCGCAACTGCGTGCCCAAACTCCCACGAGGTCCTGTTCTAGGGAAGTCGCCGATCCGGCTCATCGGAGCGATCCCTGGTGATAGCAGCCCTTCCAATCAGCGATGCTATTCCTGTGTAACCGCCCTCGGCGGAGGCAGCCCCCGCGACGTCCCGCACGTCATGGCGCCTGAGATTCACCATCCGGGCAACGGCAACCCGTTTTACGCTTTCGAGCTGCCGTAGCCCCGGCCGGATCATGTAGAATCGGCGTTGCCATGAATCGCCGAAACGCTCTCCGCGCACTTTCCGCTGGCGGACCTCTTGCCGCACTCACCGCTGCTCCAGAACCGCTGCCCGCCGCGCAACAAGCCGCGCGCCGCGGGATGCCGCCAGTCAAGATCACCGATGTGAAGGTGATCCTCACGCAGCCGGCCGGCGATCACCTGGTGATAGTGAAGGTGCTCACCAGCGAGCCCGGGCTGTACGGCGTCGGCTGTGCCACGCATCGCGAGCGGCCGTACGCAGTGGCCGCGGCCATCGAGCGCCACCTGCGGGAATTCCTTGTGGGGAAGAACTGCGACGAGATCGAGGACATTTGGCAGTCCGCCTACGTGTCGTCTTATTTCCGCAGCGGCGTAACGCTGAACAACGCGCTCAGCGGAGTAGACGGCGCGTTGTGGGACATTCTCGGAAAGCGGCTGGGCGCGCCGGTGTACCAGCTTCTCGGAGGAAAAGTGCGGGCGGCGGTGCCGCTGTACGCGCATGCCAGCGGGCAGACTTTTCAGCAAGTCGAGGACGGCGTGCGCCGGTGGATCGATCAGGGTTACCGGCACGTGCGAGTGCAGGTGGCGACGCCGGGCTTCTCCGGCTATGGCGTCTCGGGCGCGTCGACATCGGAGGCCGTGCGGCGGATGCGCCCGCAA
>JBGSME010000512.1:0-7693 GCA_041740335.1 Bryobacteraceae bacterium
TCGGGTTTCGCCTCTATCTTAACACCATAGTGGTACTAGCCCGCATTTGGCACTAATATCACCTTGGTGGTTTCGGAGCAGGCGTCGCGAATGGCAACCGCTCCTGTCGGGGTATTCCGGCCTCAAAACAGCGGCGGCAGCGCGCCTCATAGACTTCGGCGGCTCCGACGACGATGAGGTCCTCAGAACCGGCGAGTCGCTGGGTGTGTTTGGCGGGATTGCCGCAGCGGACGCAGATGGCGAGGGTTTTGGTGATGGCTTCCGCGTGGGCGAGTAAATCGGGGATGGGTGGGAAAGGCCGGCCGAGGTAATCGGTGTCGAGCCCGGCGACGATGACCTGTTTGCCGGAATCGGCGAGTTGTTGGGCAACGGAGATGAGATCGGGCCCCATGAAATTCGCCTCATCAATGCCGATCACCTGAGCGCGCCAATCGAGTTTCTGACGGATCCCGGCCGCATCGGCGACGGTGATGGCGTCGAAGCGATCATCGGCATGGGAGACGATCTGCTCGGCGGAGTAGCGATTGTCGAGTGTGGGCTTGAAGGCCTGGACGCGCTTTCGAGCTACGACGGCGCGCCGGAGACGGCGGATGAGTTCTTCGCTTTTCCCGGAGAACATGGGGCCGCAAATCACCTCGATCCAACCGGTGCCGGGGAGAAGAAAATCCATGGAGTCTGTTATTGTACGGCGGCCGATTCGACGGCGCGCATCACGCGGAGCAGATTGCCTCCGTAGATGCCGCGGATGTCGGCGGGCGTGAAGCCGTTTTCGAGAAGGGCGCGGGTAAGGTCGGGAAAGTGAGAAACATCGTCAAGGCCTTCGGGCGTGCAGGGGACGCCATCGAAGTCACTGCCGATGCCGACAGCGCCGACGCCGGCAGTCGAGGCGACGTGACGGATGTGAGCGACGGCGTCGGCGAGTTTGGCGCGCTTGGTTTTCACCTTCTTGCCTTTGAGTGCGGGGTTTGACCACGACGAGGAGTCCGCCGATTGCTGGGACAGGAACTCGCAACCGAAGTTGATCTGGATGACGCCGCCTTTTTTTGCGAGCGCGACGATCATCTCGTCGGTCATATTGCGTTTGATGTTCGACAGAGCGCGGCAGGAGGAATGGGATGCAAACACGGGCGCGGTTGAGACGGCGAGAACGTCCCAGAAGGTCTTGTCGGAAACATGGGAGATATCGACCATCATGCCGAGGCGGTTCATTTCGGCGACGACGCGGCGGCCGAGAGTTGGGGACAAACCGTTGTTCGGGGCGCCGGGCGCTCCGGAGGAATCGGCCCACTGATTGTGATTGGCATGGGTGAGGGTCATGTAGCGCGCGCCGAGGGAGTAGTAGGTCCGGAGGAGGCGGATTTCGTTTTCGATGGCGTGTCCGCCCTCGATTCCGATCAGGGCAGCGATTCGGCCTTCGCGCCTGGCTGCTTCTACATCGGCGGCAGTGAGAGCGAGCCGGAATTGAGATGGATACCGGCCGACGATGTCGTGGCGGATGGTATCGATCATCTCAAGGGTACGGTGGGCGGCTTGGCCTTTTTGGGCGTAGGCGCCGGCCACGTAGGCGGCGAAGAAGACCGCGCCGACACCGCCGGATTTCAGACGCGGGAGATCGGTGTGTCCCTTTGCCGAGGCGGGGCCGATGTCGAAGCCGCGAATGGTCTCAGAAGTAACGTCGTTGTGGGAGTCAATGAGAAGCGCGCTTTGGTGGGCTTGACGAACGGCTTCGGCGGAGACGGGCACCGGCTGGGCCAGCCCGGCCCCGGCGATGAGGGAAAGCATCGCCAGGGCGAGCAGGCCCGCCGGCAAACCGAAACTATTCGGGAATGATGAAGACTTCACCTGGGTGAATTTTGTTCTCATCCTTGATATCGTTGGCGGCGACGATCTTCTTGTACTGAGCGCCGTTGCCTTTGCCGTAGTAATGCTCGGCGATCTTCCACAGGGTGTCGCCGGAGACGACGGTGTGGGTTTTTGCGGGGGGCGCGAGGGTGGAATCGATGGAGATATCGGCGACGAGGTCGGGATAGGCAGGGTCGATCAACTTAATTTGATTCCACACATCGTTCTTGACGGCTTCTGAAGGAGCATCGCCCCGAATCAAAAGCTTGTTGTTCTCGATATGGACGTTCTTGAGACGAACGCCGCTCTGTTTGCAGTAATTGATTACACCCTGGTATTTCAATTTAAGATTGTCTAGTTGGTCCATAGCCGACCCTCCTGTTTCAGATTTCGAACCTGCGGGTTCCACAGCGGAACAAGCAGGAACCGTCATTGTAGCGCACGGCCGAGTGGGGGGCGGCTTAACCCTCGTTTGCGGGGTATTTCGACGAACGACACGTTGTCTGCCATACTGAATCCTTGACAGTGTTTTTGACTGCCGCCGGTTGGGGCGGCTCCCTTTGATCAGCCGAATCGTACCCGCCGCAATACTAGCTTTGGTGATCTCGGAATCCGTGCTAGTTGCCAGCATGTTTGTGTTGGCCGCTTACCTGGTGACCGACATCGACCCGGCATTGTGGCTGCTCTACGAGAATGGCTTTATCCAGATTCTGGTTCAGAGCGGCGTTATCATCTTTGCGCTCTATTTTCAGGACCTGTATACTCGCTTCCGAGTCTCAAACCGGATCCTTCTTCTGCAGGAGATCTGCCTGGCGCTGGGGGTGGGGTTTCTTTTCCAGGCACTGATCAGCTATACCGCGCCGGCGCTTCTATTGCCGCGCTGGATCATGATGGTGGGGAGTCTGCTGTTGCTGTTCCTACTGCCTATTTGGCGGATGGTATACGCGTCGGCAGTGGTTCAGGGAGCGAGAGCAGAAAGGGTTCTGATCGTGGGCGAGAGCCCGATTTGCGTGGAGATCGCGCAGGCGATCGGAAATCGCCCGGAACTCGGATTGGCGGTGGCCGGGTTCGTATCGGAGGGATCGGAATCAAACGCCGCCCTGAGCCAGCACCGAGTGCTTGGTCCGCTTGAGAAGTTCCGGGAGATTGTTTCGAGCGAGAAGCCAGACCGGGTGATCGTGGGATTGCTTGAGCGCCGCAAGCGCATGCCGGTGCAGGATCTGCTGGACGTGAACTTTTCGGGCATACCGGTGGAATACGCGGCTTCGACATATGAGTCAATCTTTGGGCGGGTATCTTCTCAGAACCTGAGGCCGTCCCAACTGATTTTTTCGGTGGAACTGGGTCCGCGCCCGTCGACGATCCGGCTGCAAAGGATCTATTCGTTCGTGATCGCGCTGATCGGGTTGACGATCGCCGCGCCGATCATGCTGCTGGTGGCAATCCTGGTAAAGCTGACGTCTCCGGGTCCGGCGCTCTACCGGCAGCGGCGGGTAGGATTCCACGGCGCGGAGTTTACGGTGCTCAAGTTCCGGTCCATGCGGCAGGACGCGGAGGCGGCGACGGGGGCGGTATGGGCGACGAAAGGCGATCCGCGAATCACGCCGTTTGGCCTCTTCATGCGCAAGACGCGGCTTGACGAGCTGCCACAATTGTTCAATGTGCTGCGTGGGGAAATGTCGATGGTGGGTCCGCGGCCGGAGCGCCCGGAGTTCGTGCGGGAGTTGAGCGAGAAGATTCCGTTCTACCGGCAGCGGCATTTCGCGAAACCCGGGATCACCGGCTGGGCGCAGATCAATCACAAGTACGGCGACACGATCGAGGACACGATCACGAAGCTCGAGTACGATCTTTACTATCTGAAGAACCTCAGCCCGGCGCTCGACCTCTACATCATGTTCCACACGGCGAAGACGATGCTGCTGTTCCGCGGCGCTCAATAGCGAACCCTCCTTCTGCAATTGAATCGCAAATAGATCCGTTCGGATCCGAATCGATGCCGTTCGATACCTTCACCCTCACTTCCTGTTGACAGTGATTTGCAAAGACTGCATACTGCGAACAGAGTTTATGCAATCAAATAGGAAGTTTCGCGCAATAGCAGCTCTCGTCTTCTGCATGTGCAATGCATCTGGCTATTTGACATGGCCCGTACGGGCGGAAGATGTCACACGGGCCACGGGGGTGATTCGAGATCCGGCGGGCAATCCGGTGGCTGGCGCCCTGGTGACGGCGATTCTCGAAAACTCTGTTCAGGAGGGCCGAAAGGCGACCCGGTCGGGCCCCGATGGGAGATACTCGCTTCCCCTCACCCCGGGCCGGTACAAGTTGGAAGCAGCCGCGGACGGATTCCGCATCTATTCGCGGGCGCATTCACTCGCGGGGCTCGCCGTGACTATCGACATCGATTTGCAACTGGCCGAGCGCACCGACATGGTAACGGTGACCGAACAGGCCGGGTATCAGACGGTGCTCCCGAGCGCCACCAAAACGCCCACGGCGTTGATCGACGTACCGCAGGCGATCTCGGTTGTCACGAGCGGCATGATTCGGGACCAGTCGATGCAGAACATGGCCGATGTGGTTCGATACGTGCCAGGGATCACGATGGCGCAAGGGGAAGGCCATCGCGATGCGCCGGTGATTCGCGGCAACGCCACCACCGCCGATTTCTATGTGAACGGGATCCGCGACGACGTCCAGTACTTTCGAGACCTCTACAATGCCGAACGCGTGGAGGCGGTGAAAGGGGCCAATGCGCTGACATTCGGACGCGGAGGTGGCGGCGGCGTGATCAATCGGGTTACGAAGAATGCAGGCTTCTCTCCGGTCCGGGAGATCACGCTCCAGGGCGGCACGTTCCACAACCGTCGCGCCAGCACCGATCTCGGCCATAGCTTCGGCGAAAAGGCCGCGCTCCGTCTCAACGCGGTCTACGAGAACTCGGACAACTTCCGGCACGGTTTCAACCTGGAGCGCTATGGGCTTTCGCCGTCCGTGCTTCTGAAGCCATCGGCGACGACGCAGGTCAGGCTTGGCTACGAATACTTCAACGACGGGCGGACTGTGGACCGGGGAGTGCCTTCGTTCCAGGGCGGTCCGGCTCCCACTCATCGTTCAACGTTCTTCGGGGATCCGGAGGCAAGCAACGCGAGCACTTCGATCCATCTTGGGTCGGTGGTGGTGGAGCATCAGGCGGGAGTTTGGAACCTGCGTAACGCCACGATGATCGGGGATTACGACAAGTTCTACCAGAACATCTTCCCCGGCGCGGTCAGCAGTGACTTGGCCAGCGTCTCGATCTCCGGCTACAACAATGCCACGGTTCGCAGAAACGTTTTCAACCAGACCGACGCGACGGCGATCCTGCATACGGGCCGGTTCCGGCACACGGTGCTTGCAGGCGTCGAGTTCGGGCGGCAGAGGTCAGTGAATTTTCGAAACACGGCATACTTCGATTCGTTGACGTCGTTGGCGGTGCCGTTCGCGAATCCGACGGTGCGCGCGGCGGCGATTCTCCGGCAGAGCGCTACCGACGCGGACAACATTCCAGAGGTCCACGCCGGGGCGGGATTCGTGCAGGATCAGATCGAGCTGACGCGGCACATTCAACTCGTCGCCGGACTGCGATTCGATCGCTTCCGCATGGATTTCACGAACAACCGCAATTCGGAGAGGCTCGACCGCACCGATCGTATGGTGTCGCCGCGGCTGGGCGTAGTGATAAAGCCCGTTGACGGGTTTTCCTTGTACACGAGCTACAGCGTGGCCTATCTGCCCAGTTCCGGCGATCAGTTCGCGTCGCTCAACGCCTCGACGCAAACGCTCGAACCGCAAAAGTTCAGCAACTACGAAGCTGGCGTCAAGTGGGAAATGAAGCGCCAGCTTTCGTTAACCGCCGCGATATACCGGCTCGACCGAACCAACACGACGGCGCGCGATCCGAACGATCCGGCGCGAATCGTACAGACGGGGAGCCAGCGTACCAACGGATTCGAGTTCGGCATCAACGGCAATCTCACAGGCCGATGGATGGTGGCGGGCGGATACGCGACACAAGATGCATTTATCAGCACGCCTACGACGGCGGCTCCGGCGGGCGCGATAGTGGCGCTGGTTCCTCGCCACAGTTTTTCGCTTTGGAACAACTATCGCATCTCCTCGCGCTGGGGCGCCGGACTCGGGCTGATCCGGCAATCCTCAATGTTCGCCGGTATCGACAACAGCGTCCGTCTGCCTTCGTTCACCCGCGCGGACGCCGCTACCTTCTTCAACCTTACAGAGATGGTGCGACTGCAGGCGAATCTCGAGAACTTATTCGACACCACTTACTACCCAACGGCGCACAGTAACAACAACATACTGCCGGGATCGGCCCGGGCGCTTCGAGTCGGCCTCGCCGCGAGGTTCTGATCCTACTTCCCGAGGGGAAGCGGGCGGCCTCCGCCGCGGCTTTGATCCCAGAATGGTTCGCCTTGGGCTTCGTAGTTGCCGAGCCGGTCCCAACGTTCGCGGGTGAGCCCGTTCAGGTCGTACATCACGCGGCCGGAGGCGACCGTCAATTCGCACAAGAAGCGCTGGGTGCCGTCCATGCGTGCGCCATAGGAGTCGACGAATCCGTGGGTTCCCTTTTCGACACGGAGAACGGCGATGTCGGCGATGGCGCCGACCGACAGGTGGCCGATCTGTTCACGATGAATGATGCGGGCCGGATTCCAGGTGGATCGCGCGATGACGTCGTCGACGGTCATCCCCATATTGAGAAACTTCGACATGACGTTCAATTGATCCTTCATGCCGGAGTTGATGCTGCCGGAATGAACGTCGGTGGAGATGGAATCGGGCGGAAAGCCTTGCTTGACGGCGGGTACAGCCTGGCGGAATTCGAACGCTGCGCCGCCGTGGCCGACGTCAAAGATAACACCGCGTTTGCGGGCGTCGAACAGATAGGGCATGATCTTGCCGTTGGCGTCGATCATGGGAACGGGCGCATAGAAGCAATGGGTGTAGATGTCGCCGGGACGTAGTTTTTTCAGGACGAGATCCTGGAAGGGGCGTTCGGGACGGAAGCGGCCAAAGTCGATCATGACGGGAATATTTGCGAGTTTGCCGGCTTCGACGCCGCGCTCGACGGGGACCCAATCGGGTCCGTTGTAGTGGGCGACTTTGAAACCGACGATGGTGTCGCGGTTGGCGATGGCGAGATCGGCGGCGGCCTTGGAGTCCATGTCGGAAACATCCTGTTCATGGTTGTCGCCTTGCATGCCGGTGCCGCCGATATTGAGCAGGACGAGGACGCGGGTGCGCGCCCGGTCGACAACGGTCTTCTTGAATTCGGCGAAATTGTGGCGGCCGGAGGAACCGGCGTCAACGACGGTGGTGACGCCGGCCTTGAGAGCGAAGTCGTCGGGAAAGATACTCGAATGGCCACCGGCGAGCATGGCGCCGTGAGTGCCGGCGAAGACGTGGGCGTGGAGATCGATGAGCCCCGGAGCGACGTACATGCCGGTGACATTGACGACCTTGCGAGCCTCGGCGGCGGGGATATTCGGAGCAACGGCGGCGATGCGGCGATCCCGGATCGCGACGTCACGCAAAGCGCTGATTTTGTTTTTTGCGTCGATGACGTGGCCGCCCTTCAAGAGCAGATCGTATTTGGGTTGGGCGGCGAGGACGGCCGCGCAGAGGAAAAGAAAGAAGACTCGCATGGAAGCGACGATATCAGACTTGGCAAACCGGCGAGCGATTCCGATATAGTGTGGACATGAAAACGACACGACGCCGACTGCTGAAAACCGGTGCACGGCTGCCGGCCGCTGCGAGCGCGGCGGCAACACCAAAGCTGACTGCG
>JBGSME010000513.1:0-3824 GCA_041740335.1 Bryobacteraceae bacterium
CAGCATTTCGATGTCTTCCGCCGCGATGCCCGTCAGCCCGGCCACACGCTCCGGTGCGTACTCCCGCGCCGTTCGCGCCAGCGCCTCAAAGCCCGATGTATGCGCCGCGATATATGCCCGATCTTCCAGCCCGTCGCGCAGAATCACGTGGATCAGCCCCAGCGCCAGCGCGTGATCGCTGCCCGGATGAATCGCGAAATACCGGTCGGCGAGCGATGCCGTCTTGTTTTTCACCGGATCGATTACATACATCCTTGCGCCCTTGCGCCTGGCATCCACCAGAAACGGCCACAGGTGGACGTTCGTCGTCATCACATTGGAGCCCCATACCAGGATCAGCTTTGAATCGCTGAACTGCTCCGGCTCGGTTCCGTATCGCGCGCCCATCGTACGCGTGATCGCCGCCCCGCCCGTCGAAGAGCACACCGTCCGCTCCAGTTGCGATGCGCCCAGCCGATGAAAGAACCGGCGGTCCATAGACCCGCCCTGCAAATACCCCATTGTGCCCGCATAACTGTACGGAAGAATCGATTCCGGTCCGTACACGGCCGCAATCCCTCCGAGCCGCTCCGCAATCGTGTCGAGCGCTTCGTCCCACGATATCCGCGCAAACCGCGCTTCGCCCTTTTCGCCGACGCGCTTTTGCGGATACAACAACCGTTCCGCATGATACTGGCGGTCGAGATACCGGGTCACCTTGGCGCACAGAAAGCCCTGCGTCACCGGGTGTGCCGGGTCTCCGCGGAGACGCGTCGCGCGCCCCCCCTCGTCAATATCAACCAGAATCGCGCACGCATCCGGGCAATCCAGCGCACAAGTGGAGTGGCGGCTCACAAAGCTAGTATACCCGCCGCGCCGAACACCAGATACTCCGCCATCGCAAAGTTGGCGATGTTCGTTACCGCGATCGCGATCACGTTCGCCGGCAGATACGGCAACCCCATCGTGCCCACCAACAGCCGCATCAGGAACAGATTGGAAACTATCGAGAGAAGCCCCGTTGTCAGATTGAATCGCAGCAGCCGCCCCGCCGCCTGGCGGAACGTCCGCGTGGCCGGCTTCCACGTCCAGAACTCATGCCAAAAAAAATTGTGGATCACCGCCACTTCCACCGCCAGCGCCGTCGCAACCAGATAATGCCATCCCAATGCGGACTTGAACAGCGCCAACGCCGCCAACTGCACCACGATCCCCAGCGCCCCCACCGCGTTGAACCTCAGCCATCGCTTCGCCAGCGCCGCGACGCTACTTCGGGAGGCGTTCGTCATTATAAAGGTGGACCGTGTGGCGGTACACCGCCCAAAGCAGCATCACCGCCAATCCCGCCATCGCAATCACCCCGCCGATATCGAAAAGGAGGTATTGCCGTCCTGCAATCCGCCCGTGCGTGACACCCGCCATCAACACGCAATTGCCAATCGCCAACAGGACCCGCAATTCCGTCGGCGAGAACTTCCAGAACGATAGATGAAAAGTCCCAATCGTGTACGTCGTGAGGTAGACCTCGATCGACAGCATGAAGTACGCAATCACCAGACCCGCCGCCACCCACGGCGACATATACCCCGACAGTCCCAGTCCCCCCAACAGGAAGAAAGTGCCGAACATGTCGACGATGTGATCCACGTAAAAGCCGTACCGTGGGCGCAGCCGCTTCCGCACCCGAGCCAGCGTTCCATCGAGAGAGTCGCCAAACCAGTTCGTGATCAAGAATACGATCACCAGCATCAGGCCGGCCCGGTTCACCGACGCGTACCAGTAGCTCAACCCGGCGCCGATCAACGATAGCAGCCCCAGCGACGTGAGATGATCCGAGTTTACGCCGGCCGGCATATGTTCGGCCAGCCATAGGAGAGTCCGCTTTTCGAGAGGGGCAAGCAAGCTGAGCTGCGCCCGCTGCGCATCTTTGAACCCGGCCTTCGGGGTGGCGGAGCCGGGTCGCGTGGGAGGCATACTGGAATCTAGGTTAGATCATCGGCCGGCCACACTGAAACTCACCGTGCCCCGAAAGCTCTGTGCGGTCCCGGTGGCAAGCCAAGCTTCCGCCGCGTAGGCGCCGGCTTCCGCCGGTACCGGTGCGCGCAGAACCCAGTTCCGCTCGCCCTGAATGCTCTCCGTTCCGGTCACCTGCGGGAACAGCTTGTCCCGGCCCCAGCTATACACGGTCTCCCCGGCGCGGTTCCGGATCGCCAGATCGAATCGTTGTCCGCTCGGAAAGTTAACGATCACCGGTGCCGGTTGAGTCGCGCGCATGGTCAGCCGCGCCGTGATCATGTCTCCGGGCTGGTACACCGCTTTGTCCAACGTCACCGCGAAACTCACCTCGGGCTGGCCCAGCACCGTCACGCCCCCAACGCGCGCATAGATCAACTCCAACGACGCCGGCCCGGCGATGCTCGCCGAAGTTCGCTTTACCAACCCGATCCACGGCAGGAATACCTCGCTCTCTACTCCCGCATCGGCACATGTCGGCCCCGGATAGGATATCGCGAGCGCGCCTCCCCATTCCCCGGCGGGAACCTTCACCGTCGCGTTGCGTGAATCCACCTTGGCTGTCGTGTTGCACGCGTTGATCGCCGTGCCGTACGTGTCGCCCTCCGCCGTGCGGAATCGCGCCCACACCGCCTCCCGCATCGTTAGCGGATCGAGGCTGTAAAGGATCCCATCGCCATCCTGGCGCAGCCACAACGGGCCTTCCGGCAATCCCCGCAGCAGTGAGAACGCGCGTCCCTCCATCACTTGGCTCTCCACGATATCCACCACCACCGGATCCAACGGCAGTGGACCCGTCTGGCGGTAAACCCATTGATTCCCAACGTGCAACGGAAAGTAGTCCTGAGCGAATCCGGCGATCGCGAAACAAGCGGTTATTAGGCAGAGTCGTACCATTACCTTCTATCGGACGAAATCCTTCCAATCAAAGTTTCAGTAGAAACACAACAAAGGATCCCACACCCCCCAATAAGGCGACGGCCCCCCATCTCCGAAGCGCCGGCATCGACCACCACATGTACAACCCCGTCGCCACCCAAAGCAACAAACCCAGACACACCACGTCCACCATCACGCCCCAAAACTTCTGGAAAAATCCGTCCTGCTCGAATCCGCCCTTGGCATGCATCCCGGTTAGGAAATGATCCAAGCGGAACCGCCTGTCCTCAGCCACCAGCTTTTTCTCCGCGATGAAGTACTTCAACTGTGTCGAGTGCCAGAACGAATACACGTAGATATCCACCTGGTTCCGACCCTGCCGATATACCCCATAGGCTCCGGACAGTCCATGTTCGGCCAGCACCTTTTCTCCCAACGGACGCAGCGGACCCTGCTCCGGTATCGCCATCTCATACCTCTTCTCGAACCGCTGCTTCCACAACGGCAGTCCCTTTGCTTTGTCCAGTGACTCGAAGTAGGCGTTGTGCGCGAACGGGATCGAAGACAGCCCGTACATGAAAAACCACGGCGTCAGGAACAATCCGAGGTAGAGGTGCGTCCGGCGGTTGATATGCGGGAATTTCATAACTAGAGCACCGCCAGTAAGACCGCGAACAATCCGATGCCCGCCAACGCAAACAAGGCGCCCCAACGGCGCGTTACTTTCAACTCCCACCACATCCATAACCCCGAAAGCACCCAGAAGAGAATCCCCGCAATCACCAGATCGACGGAAAACGCCCAGAGGTCCTCCAGTACATAGTTATGTTGATATCCGCGCCGCCGGTGCATCCGCTCCAGGAATTCTGCACCCTGGAACACCGTCTCCTCCACGCGCACCACGCCCGACTCGGGTGTGTAGGTGACGCGAACCGGCGCGATCGGATCCAGAC
>JBGSME010000514.1:0-3717 GCA_041740335.1 Bryobacteraceae bacterium
GCCCCTCGTGCTTACCGCCTCCACCTCGCCCTGTATCAACGTGTCGATCGAAGGCAGCAGCGCGTCCACCAATTGCGCCAGCCCGCGCTTCAAAGTCTTGAACAACGATCCTCCGCCCGGGTTCGCCTTCCGCCCGGCCAGCACGCCGCGCGTGAGGGATCCGTGTTCTTTCTCCAGGTCGAGGAAGCGCGTCAACGTGCTTGCCGCGCTCAACTCATTCGGGTCGCCGCCAAACACGCCCGCCAGTAGCGGTTCGGCCAGGTAGTCCACCGCTTCGCGCCCGTAGTGCTCGCCGATGAATTCGCTGACGGACCGGTCCCGGCCATCGCCCTCGGCGGGCTTGCGGAAATATTCCATGCCCATCCGCGCTTTGGTCGAAAGACTGAAGAGCCGTGAAAATGCGACCGGAAACACACGGGTCGGCACCATCATCATCAGCCCTTCCGGCAGCGGCACCAGCCGGCCGTTCTTCCAGATGTATGTGATTCGCCGATGGTCGTTCGAATCGATGACGTCGTCTTCGATTCCCAACTCGCGGATCAAGTCGAGCGCCCATGGCTTGGCCGCGAGAAAACTGTCCGGCCCGCCCTCGATGACGCAGCCTTCCACGGACTCGGTGGTGATCACGCCTCCCAACCGCGGAGAGCGTTCGATCAACGTGGCGCGGAGGCCGGCCTTCGATAGGTAGTGCGCCGTGGCGAGACCGGAGATCCCGCCTCCAACGATCACTACCGGCGCGCCGGCAGTTGGATCAGGGTTTGAACTCACGGACAAACTGCACCACGGCTTTCACGTTCTCTACTGGCGTTTCCGGCAGAATTCCGTGACCCGTGTTGAAGATGTGGCCGGGCCGCGATCCGGTACGCTTAAGCAGTTCGTGGACCCGCTGTTTCAACTCTGGCAGCGGGGCGAACAATACAGCCGGATCGAGGTTGCCCTGGATCGCCGAACGATAGGAGATATCCATCCACGCCTGATCTACATTGATCCGCCAGTCGACGCCCAGTACGTCGCCGCCGGCGGCATGCAATTCCCGGAAGTAACCGCCGCACCCGGTTCCGAAGTGGATCACCGGAACGCCGCCAGACCGGATGCGCTCAATCAGCGCCCGCGAATAAGGAGCTACGTAGCGGACATAGTCGTCTGAGCCCAACGCGCCTACCCAACTGTCGAAAACCTGAATGGCGCGTGCCCCGGCGGAGATCTGCATCAGCGCATAGGGGCCGAGCACGTCGACAAGCTTGCCCATCAGGCGCCGCCACAATGTTTCGTCGCGGTACATCAACTGTTTGGTCTTGAGGAACGAACGCGAGGGCCCGCCTTCGATCATGTAGCTTGCCATGGTGAACGGCGCGCCCACAAACCCGATCACCGGGACGCGGCCCGCAAGTGCGCGGACCACGTTCTGGATCGACTCGCCGACGTAGCCGAGATCGTCCGTATTGGCGATCGACAATGCGTCCACATCTTCCGATGTGCGTACCGGGTTATCGATCACCGGACCCTCTCCGGCCACAAAGTCAAGCTTCAGCCCCATCGGTTCCACCGGCAATAGCAAGTCGGCGAAGATGATGGCCGCGTCCACGTCCAGTACTTCCACAGGCTGCAGAGTCACCGCCGCGGCGAGATCCGGCCGTTTGCAGATCTCGAGAATGTGGTGGTGCTTCCGGATCTCCCGGTACTGCGGCATATAACGCCCGGCTTGGCGCATGAACCACACCGGACGGAAGTCGGTGGGCCTACGCCTGCAGGCATCGAGAAAACGGCTGTTCATTGGAGCCACGCGCATGCGATTCTTGTTCGATCCTCACAAAAGAAAACCCGGAACGGCTCGCCGTTTCGATCGCCCGGCTTTCGCCGTTCGGCCCATTGCCTTCCCAGGATAAACATCGGTTTCGTCCAGGCCTCGGTGTCGATGGTTCGCGCCGCGAGCACCGTTACCGACAACATGCCCGGCGCGGGATAACCTGTCCGCGGGTCGAAGATATGCGAATACATCTTTCCCCCGGACATGAAAAACTTCTCCGACGTACCCGACGTCGACATCGCGCTGTCGCGCAACACAACCTCGCCCACGTCCTTTTCCACTCCAGGGCTCTTCGGATGCCGGATTTTTACCTTCCATCCTGGCTCCCCGGGCGGTGTTCCGATCCCATAAATACTGCTGCCTCCGGCCGACACCAGCGCCGAGGCGATCTTCTGCTCACGCAGCAAATCGACCACGCGATCCACCGCGTAGCCCTTGCCGATTCCGCCGGGATCGATCTCTACGCCTTCCCGGCTGAACTCGACCGTCGAATTTTCCTGATCGAGAGTCACTTTCCGATATCCAACCCGAAGCAACGCGCTTCGGATCTCGGCCCGGTGCGGCAATCGCCCCGAGCCCTTGTAAAATCCCCAGGTTCGAACCAGAGGACCTACCGTGATGTCGAATGCACCGTCGGTAGCCTGACTGTATTGCAGGCACGCTTTCAGCAAATCGAACAGTTCGGGACTCACCCGGACCGGATGGCTTCCAGCTTCACGGTTCACCTTGCTCCATTCGCTCCGTGGCTCGTAGTTCGAGAGCAGATTGTCGAGCCGGCGTACTTCTTCAAACGCCACATCCACTGCCGCCTGCAGCCGGACCCGATCATCGCCGTAGGCGACGACCGAAAACGTTGAGCCCATCGCATCCAAGGTCGATTCGATCCGGAGGGGGGGCGCCGGCAAAGCGATTGGCAGCGTTGCCAACCACAAAATTAGCACAGCCGCCCTCATGAAGTCTTCATTCTAAAGGATTTTTTTGGGGCTGATCGGTCGATTCCGCTGCTGGATCGTCCTTGGGCCGCCCTTTTCGGATTCGCCGAAGCATCGAATTGGTCTTGGTGCGCAGTTCCGGCGTCAAATCAAGGTCGAACCGGAGATCGGGGACCAGGAAAACGTCCACCCGTTCGGTGAGCAGGTGGCGGACATAACCCTTTGCTTTTTCAATCGCTTTCAGACACTCGGCCTGCTCGTTGGCCGAACCGGCCAGCGCCAGCCGTACATGCGCCTTCTTGCCGTCGGGGGAAAGCACCACATCGATCACCGCGGAATCGGTGATTCTCGGATCTGCCAACTCATAGTTGAGTATTTCATCAAGTTCAGTGCGCAGTGCCTCGGTAAGCCGCTCGCTACGCCTCGGGTCCATATATGCTCACGGTACCACAGCGGATCGGTCAATCCACCCATTCGATCACGCAGTTGACCAGCATTTCGCCGACATCGCGCGTTACGTCGCGTTCCACGGCGTGCAGGATCTGCTCGGCCAATTGCCGCGAGGACGACACGGTCACAGCGGCGAGCAGCGCCGATTGCCACAGGTCCTGATAATCAATCTCGGCGACGGCGACGTTGTGCTTGTGCCGCAGCCGGTCTTTGAGCCCGCGCACGACGTGGCGTTTGTCCTTGAGCGAGTGGGCGTGGTCGAGCCGCAATTCGATGGTGAGGACTCCGATGGCCGGCATAGGTTCCTTCCTTTGCGCTGCTACTTCCCTTTGCGCTTCTACTTCTTCTCGCGTTTTCGGCCAAAGACCATGCCCGACCAGGTCACGTCGAACGAGCAGATCTTGTAATCGCTGAGGCCGTGGGGTTTTGCCGCCGCGCGTATCAGGGCAGGGGAGAGGCTGGTGGCGGGCGAGGCCTTGCGCTTCGGCCAAAGGATCCAGAGCTTGACGCTTTTTCCGGCCGAGGCCG
>JBGSME010000515.1:0-2404 GCA_041740335.1 Bryobacteraceae bacterium
CCGCCGCCGGCGCGGCCGCCTGATCCGCCGACAGCGCATCGGTCTTCGTCCCCGCGCCGTTAAAGGAGGGCACGCCGGCGAACTCGCGCCGTACACGCTCCTGCTCGCGGGAATCCATTTCACGAAGCCGCTGATCCGCGCCGGTGACGTAGTGCGCAATTCGCTCGAAGGCGGCCAGTACCGACTTCGGATCGTTCAACTTGTCGCCGAACGGAGTTAGTAACTCCTCGTAAGCGTACAGCGCTCGGTAAGGAACCTCCACCTCATTCCAATACTGTTCGGCCGAGGTGCCCTCCGGTAGAAATGTCAGGAAATCGCGAAACCTGTAACGTGCATGATCCCGGCGTAGGTTGAGCCGGTCGTCTTCGGAATAGTCGACTCGGGTTGGAACGGGAAAGACCGGAAAACGGCCCGATGTGCCGCCCCGCTGGCTGACAATCGCCTTGGCGGCAATCGATGCTCCCTCAATGCTCTGGTTGTTGAGCGTGAAGCAGACCACCACTTTGTCCGGTAGTTGCACCGTGCAGATGCCGGACGTATCGCTGACGCCGGTGCGGCTGTCGATCAGCACATAGTCGTAGGCATCGCGAAGATTGGTACGGATCTCGTTGATAAACTGCCCGCCCCCGAGGCGCTCGTAGAAATTGTCCCAGTTGAACGAGTTGACGCGAGTGGCGTAAGTGCTGGTCTGCTGTCCCGCGGAAATCAACTCGAGGTAGCCGCGAGACTCGCGGCCATTCGAATCGCGCGCCGGCGGAAAGTTCCAATTTACCGCGGTGGCAAGCCGGTCAATCCGGGCGAGCTTCGCGTACCATTTCTCGGGCCGCTCGCCCGGTGTGACGGCTTGCTTGGCGAACTCCACCATCACGTCGATGATGCCGCGCGAATCCTCCAGGCTCCGGTCGGTGAGGAAAGGCGCGAAGTAGCGATGCAGCCCGGGGGCTTCAAGATCCCAGTCCACCACCAGGACACGGTTTCCGTTGGAGGCGAGCAGCCAGGCTACATTCGCCAGCGCCATCGTGCGGCCGGTGCCGCCTTTGTATGAATAGAAAGTGATGAGCTGGCCCAAGCCGTCAATCTCCCGTTCCGGAATGGACCTCGAGTATCGGCTTCTGCATCACCGCCGGCGCACGGTTCGGAGTTCCCTGCTCGGTGATCTTATGCATCAGCCGCTCCAGGCTCTGGCGCAGTTGCGCTTGCACGCTGGCATCGCCTTCGACGCGCGGCACGTAGAAAGGTTCCTGCCGGGTGGTCGCGGTCCTGAGGACGCGGTTTAGCGTTCCTGTCAGCCGTTGGCGCGTGGCGTCGTTCAAATCCGGATCCCCGTCGTTCCAAACCACCATCATGCAGGAATTGAAGTGGATGTTCTCGTCGTAGGCCTCGGCGTAGTGGCGATACGCTTCCACAAGGTCGATGCTCCAAGCGTCCGCGAAGATCACCACCATGTTATTGAGGTCCCGCGCTGCTTCGAGACGGGTCGCCAGGCTATCATCCACGGGCTGGTCGTAGTAGGCGAGGTTCAGATCTTTGCTGCCTGCCACCGCTGCGGCGAGAGCCTTGATCTGAGAGCCGCCGGGGCTTGGCCGCCAGAACTCGCCGCCGCCGGGATGATAGAAATCGAGGTGCGGCTTCTTGGGTTGCAACTCGGTGCTACGCGCGGCGAGGTAGAAGAAGTGAACGGACGCGGGCCCCGGCGGCAGCGGCTCGGGAACCACCGGCATCGGAGCGCCCGCTTTGGATTTCGGATGAAAGAAGCTCGGTACGGTGCCCAGGCTGTCGGCGGCAGGCGCGTTCGGCAACGGTGGAAGACTCTGCTTGCAGGCGCGCACGATCGCGTCGACAATGGCGTCCACCGCGTCGACATACTCGTCCCGATAGCGGCCCTTCTTGCGTCGCGCCAGGCCCAGCATTCCTTCTTCGGAATATGCCGCGGGCAGGGAGTCATCCTTGTACTGGATGCTCGCAACCACGCCCGGGATTTCCTCCTGCGGAATGTCCCAAAGCACGGGAATGACACACGGATAGTCTAACTTAAGCTCCGCCTGGCGGCGCTGGAAGAACTCCACTTCGCGCCCGCACCATTCGCTCCCAAAGTAGCGGGGCGTGTACATAGCGAGCAGCACAGAGCTGTTCTGCAAGCCGTCGAGCAGGCGCGGCAGCCAGTTTTGCCCGAGCGCAATCTCTCCTTTGTCGAGGAAGACGAAGTCCTCATCCTTGGCGCGCTTGGCCCTGCGGCCGACGCCGTCCTGCACGTCGGCGAGGAACTCCCGCATGAAGTCGTCCCAGTCGTCGCTTTTGTGGCTAAGAAAAAACTCGTACTTTGCCATGATCTGGCCTCCGCGCTCCCGAACTCCCATTACGGGTGGTCCGCCGAAGCGATGGGCTTATTGTACATGGATTTAGC
>JBGSME010000516.1:0-6809 GCA_041740335.1 Bryobacteraceae bacterium
AATATGGTCCCGATGATTTCGAAGATGTCGACGAACCACCCATGACTCCGGTCAGAATCCCCGGGGTCATGAAACCGCGCTTCCCTGCGTTTCGGCACCAAGTCGCGCAGCTCAAAGAACAGCTCTTGACGATCATTGAACCGATCCAGAAGACCGACACGCAAATCACCCTACTCATCGATGGCCTGGACCGCCTGATGGGAGCGAATCGGTTCCGAGACTTCGCCGAGCAAGACCTTCGAGCCCTTCGAGGAACCGGCATCACCGTGGTCGTAGTCGCGCCGTTGCTGCTATGGTACGACAAGAGCCGTTTTCTGCACGATTATTTCGATTCGGTGAAACATATCCCCGCAGCGATGGCTGGCACCAACGACTTTGCTTTCTTGAGGCAGATTCTGGAGCGTCGTGGGGCACAGGGTTTGCTGGATCAACCGCAGATCTCTAGCATAGTAGAGTTCTCAGGCGGCGTGATACGCGATCTCATTACTCTCACACGCTCTGCCGCCGAATACGCCTATGGCGACGATCAGGATCGTATCGGCCGCAATCATGTGGAAACTGCCGTGAGGCAATTGGGTCAGCGATACCTCTGTGGACTCGGGAAGCGAGAGGAACAACGGCTGCGTCAACTTGCTGATGGTGCTACGTTCCAGACAGACGATCCGGCCTCGCGCGAATTGATCGTCAACCGGCAGGTCCTCGAGTATTTCGAGTCAGGGCGAGAGTCATACGTTGTTCATCCCGCACTTGCCGAGGTTCTGCCGAAATCCGCATGAGTGCCATTGCGACGACAACGGCGTTCCGTCTCGTTCGACGGATCGCGACTGCCGGTGAAAACAATCCTGCCCTGTATCTTTTGATCGCCGAAGCGGCCGACCTGCCGGCTATTCGATCTGATTTCGAAGCCGAGGTTCATGTCCAGCTTGAAAGCGGCCTCCGTTGCTTGGTAGCCGAGGACCTGAGCCCAGAGAGACTGGAGGACACCTTTTCGTCAGCCTCAGCTCCGAAGATCTTGCTGATCACGTTCGACCGATGGAACCCTGAATTGATCCAGTCGATCGATCGCAATGTAGTTCTATTGACCGGGAATGTGCCAGTCTTGCTGCTCACGAAAACTTCCGTCGCAGACCGGATTTTGTCTGCGGCTCCCAACCTTCGCAGCCGCCTCACGGACATTCTCACCGTAACACCTGACGGTGCATCGCATGAGTGACGATCAGTTGTTGCGGCTTGCACGGGAACGCGAGGAAAGCACGTCGGGGGTTTTGGGGAGCATGACCCTGGTACAGCCGGGCCTCTTGCGGAAACACATCCGGACGTTGCTCCACCGTCAGGTCGATCGGCGTCGACTGAAGAAGCCAGACGAAGGGATTCCGAGGCTCGAGGCGGTTCCCGGTGGAAACAACGAACTGAAGCGCGAGAGTGCAGAGTTTGAGTCCGGCTCCCGGTTGGACTTCGATATCGAACTCGAAGAGAACAAGCAAGGCTGGTTGGTGAAGCGATTCAGGTTCCATCTGCATCTTTCACCAGACAGGGCTATCGGCATGGTGCGGATTCAGCTGAACTCCAAATCATCGTACGATCCGCTCGCCGTTCCGCGATGTCATTTGCACCTCGGTGACAGCGAAGCGCACGTACCGTTCCCCATCATGAATCCTCTCTTGATTCTGCATCTCATCTGCGAACACATCGAGCCTGACATTGGATCGGTGCGCGCTCCATCAGCATGATACGCGCTTTTCGAATCCGCAAAGCCACCGGAGAAGACGCTGCCGGCATCTCGGCTGTGTTGGCAACAATCACGTCGGAGCGAATCCACTCCGCCATCGATCAGCCGTGGAAGGTTGACCAGCAACGAAGCTACATCGACTCCCTCTCGCCGCGCGAGGCGTTTCATGTGGCGGTGAGCGATTCGGGCGAGATCGGCGGTTTTCAAAGCCTGGACTTGTGGTCACCGGTTTTATCCTCGATGTCGCACGTCGGCCAATTGGGCACATTCCTGATGCCGCGATGGCGCCGCTGCGGCGCGGGGCGTGCGCTGTGGAAACACACCGAAGCCTTCGCCCGGCAAGCGGGATACAAGAAACTCGTCATTCAGGTTCGTGGGTCCAATCGCGCGGCGCAAGCGTTCTATCAAAGCATCGGATTCAGCCAATGCGGCCGCTTGGCCCGTCAGGTTGTGATTGACGGAGAAGAAGACGACGAGATCCTGATGGAAGCGTTTCTCTAAAGCCCGGCACTCCCGCGCGGATCACCGCATTCGCGTATGCTCTTAGGAATGCAAAGTTTCGACTGGGTTGTCGTGGCTGCGTACTTCACGCTGATTGTGGCCATCGTGTGGCGAGCATCACGATCGCAGAAAACGGCCGCGGATTATTTTCTCGCGGGACGTCACGTGGGGTGGTTCGTCGTCGGCTGTTCCCTGTTCGCATCCAACATTGGTTCCGAGCACATCGTTGGCTTGGCAGGATCGGGCGCAAGCAACGGGATGGCGCAGGCGCATTGGGAACTGCACGCGTGGATCCTCCTGCTGCTCGGTTGGGTATTTGTGCCTTTCTACTACCGTTCCGGCGTGTTCACCATGCCGGAATTTCTGGAAAGACGATTCGACTCGAAGACGCGCTGGGTGCTCTCGGTGGTGAGCCTGGTGGCCTACATTTTCACCAAGGTGTCGGTTACCGTCTACGCAGGCGCGATCGTGTTTCAAACATTGCTGCCGGATACGTTCGGATCGCCGGACAACGCCTTCTGGGTGGGCGCGGTGTCGACAGTGGTTCTGACGGGCATCTATACGATCCTTGGCGGACTGCGGGCGGTTGTCTACACCGAAGTGGCGCAGACGTTTGTGCTGCTGCTCGGCTCGGGACTGATCACCTATTTCGGATTGGGCCGGCTCGGCGGATGGGGTGAACTGGTGGCGGCGTGCAAACCGCACGCCGAGCAATTCGCGCTATGGAGGTCGAACGCGGACCCGAACTTTCCATGGCTTGGCGTGATGATCGCATCGCCGGTGATCGGCGTTTGGTATTGGTGCACGGACCAGTACATCGTGCAGCGGACGCTGGCGGCTCGCAGTTTGAAGGATGCGCGCATGGGCGCGATCTGGGGAGGATTCCTGAAGGTCTGGCCGGTGATGATTTTCCTAGTCCCCGGCATGATCGGCTATGCGCTGCATCAGAAAGGTCTGCTGGCGATTCCGTCGAAGAGCGACGGGTCCGGACTGCTGGGCGACTCAGTGTTCGCAACAATGGTGCAGTCGCTGCTACCGGTAGGGCTTCGCGGTTTGGTGGTGGCCGGGCTGCTATCGGCGCTGATGTCTTCGTTGGCGTCGTTATTCAACTCCTGCGCGACCCTGTTCACCGTGGATATCTATGAGAAACTCAAGCCCGGGCAAAACGATCAGAAACTGGTGCAGGTGGGCCGGATAGCGACGGCGGTGGTTGTGGGCTGCGGGCTGGTGTGGATCCCGATCATGAAGAAGATCAGCGAGGGCAACACCGGGCTCTACGACTACTTGCAGAACGTGCAGGGATTTCTGGCGCCGCCGATCACGGCCGTATTTCTTCTCGGGCTGTTTTCGGCGCGCATCACGGCGCAGGGCGCGTGGTGGGGGCTGGTTATTGGCTTCGTGCTGGGGATGGCCAAACTCACCATCCAGACGGTAGTGAAGAGCGGCAGCGGGGCGGGCGCCGGTCTGTTCGATGCAATCGGCAATTTCAATGCCTACTATTTCTCCGGCCTGCTTTTCGCGTTCAGCATGGCGCTGGTATGGATGGTTTCGCTGGCGACGCCGGCGCCAAGCGCGGAGAAAGTGCGCGGGCTCACCTACAGCTCGACGACCGAAGAGCAGCGCATGGAGAATCGCGCCAGTTGGGGATCGCGGGAAGTGGTTGGGACGGTGGTGGTGGCCGCAATGGTGCTGGCGGTGTATCTGTACTTCAGCTTCTGGCTGGCCTGATGGTCCCCGTGGATATACTAGGTGAAAGTGTCAGTGACTGATTCCTCGAGCGACGCCGCGCGAGATCACATGCGAAGCGCGGTGGAAGGGCTCCAAAGCCTGGAAGACAAGCTACGCGAAGGCGGTGGCGCGGCACGCGTCGACAAGCAGCACAAGGCCGGCAAGCTCACGGCGCGCGAGCGTGTGGCCAAGCTGATCGACGGCGGATCGCCGTTTCTCGAGATCGGGCTGCTGGTGGCGTACGACCTTTACGACGGCCAGGCGCCGGGGGCCGGCGTGGTTACGGGCTTGGCCAAAATCGAAGGCCGGCCGGCGGTGATCGTCGCCAACGATGCCACCGTGAAGGCAGGTGCGTGGTGGCCGGAAACGATCCATAAGATCCTTCGCGCGCAAGAGATCGCCATGCGGAACCGGCTGCCCATCATTTATCTCGTCGACTCCGCTGGCGTGAACCTTCCCTTGCAGGACGGCATCTTTCCAGGGCAGTACGGCGCGGCACGGATCTTTTATTACAACTCGCTGATGCGGCGCCGGATGCGTGTCCCGCAGATCGCGGCCGTCATGGGGCCGTGCATCGCCGGGGGTGCGTATCTACCCGCGCTGAGCGACACCATCATCATGGTGGAAGGCACCAGCTTCATGGGACTGGGCGGCGCGAATCTGGTAAAGGGCGCCACGGGCCAGGTAGTGGACGCGGAACAGTTGGGCGGCGCCCGGATGCACACCACAACAAGCGGCGTTGCCCACTACATGGCCGCCGATGACGCGGCTTGTCTCGGGATCATCCGGCAGAAGATGCGGGAACTTCCCCGCCCCGCGGCAAATCCCGATCGCGGAACACTGCCAAAGCGCCCTGCGGAGGATTTGTACGCGGCGTTGCCCGCCGACCACCGCTCGCCTTACGACATGCAAGTGGTAGTGGATTGCGTTGTCGACGCCAGCGACTATCTGGAATTTCAGCCGGATCACGCGCCTGAGATGCTGTGCGCCAACGCGCGCTGGAGAGGCCGGGCCATCGGGTTGGTCGCAAACCGGCGCGGGTTCATGAAAACGGAATCGGGTCCGCGGGTGGGCGGCATCGTGTATGCGGAGTCCGCGCGCAAGGTGGCGTACTTCGTCGAGACCTGCGAGCGCGCAGGGCTGCCGCTGGTGTATCTGCAGGACGTTTCCGGATTCATGGTGGGTGTGGAGGCGGAACGCGAAGGCATTATCCGCGCCGGCGCGGAGATGGTGGAGACGATGGCGTGCGCCACGGTGCCGAAGATTATCGTGACGTTGAATCACGCGAGCGGCGCCGGCTATTACGCGATGGCCGGACAGGGCTTCGATCCGAATTTCACGTTCGGGTGGCCCACGGCGCGAATCGGCGTGATGGAGGGGGATTCGGCGGTGGTGGCGGTGCACGGCCCGGAGATCGACAAGTGGAAACAAGCGGGACAGCCGATGCCGGAAGAATTGGAGTCCCGCATCGCAAAAACGCGAGGCGACTATGAGCGGTGGCTGGATGCGACGCACGCGGCGGCGCGCGGGCATGTGGATGCGTTGATCGATCCGTTGAAGACACGGGCCCGCGTGGCCTTTGCGCTCGAGGCCGCGTGCGCCAGCGATTGGCGCGAGCATCTGAGCCTGGAGTTGTTGCACACAGAAGGAGCGCAATGATCCGTATCGCCAATGGACAGGGATTCTGGGGTGACTGGCTGGAAGCCCCGGTGCGGTTGGTGGAAGAGGGGCCGATCGACTATCTCGGCCTCGACTATCTGGCCGAGATTACCATGTCGATCGTGCAGAAGCAGAAGGCGCAGGATCCGAACATGGGCTATGCGCGGGACTTTCCGCCCCTGATCGGCCGAATCGGAAAGAAGCTGCTCGACAACAATATCAAGGTGATCGCCAACGCAGGCGGCGTGAACCCGATTGCCTGCGCGCGCGAAGTGAAGCGCCTGGCGCCGGGCGTGAAGGTGGCGGTGGTACTGGGCGACGACGTGTTCGGCCGGATCGACGAAATGATCGCGGCCGGGCACGAGATGAACAGCATGGATACCGGGGAGCCGCTGGTGTCGATTCGTGACAGGATCACCAGCGCCAACGCCTACATCGGTGCGTTTCCGCTGGCGGAAGCATTGGCCACCGGCGCAGACGTGGTGATCGCGGGCCGGTGCACGGATACGGCTTTGACGCTGGCGCCGATGATTCACCGCTACGGCTGGAAGGAGACGGACTGGAATTTACTCGCCGCCGGAACCGTAGCCGGGCATATTATCGAATGCGGCGCGCAATCGACCGGCGGCAACTGTCAGGTGGATTGGCAATCGATCCCGCGCATGGCCGACATCGGCTATCCGATCGTGGAAGCGGAACCGGACGGGACATTCACCGTCACCAAGCACCCCGGCACCGGCGGCCGTGTCCATTCGAGCGTGGTGAAGGAGCAGTTGCTCTACGAGTTAGGCGATCCATCGAACTACATCACGCCGGATTGCATCGCCGATTTCACAACGATCCAACTACGGGATACCGATCCGGACCGGGTGCGGGTGAGCGGGATTCGCGGCGGCCCGCGGACGCCGTTTCTGAAGGTATCGATCAGCTACGCGTGGGGATGGAAGGCGATCGGCACGCTGGTCTACAGTTGGCCGGACGCGATCGGGAAGGCGAAGGCAGCCGATGCGATCGTACGCGAGCGGCTGCGGCAACTGGGGCTTTCCTTCGACGCGATCCTCACCGAATACTTCGGCGTGAATGCGTGCCACGGGCCGGTGGCGGCGAAGGTGGACGATCCGGCCGAGGTGCAACTGCGGATCGGCGTTCGCGGTGTGGATCGCAAGGCGGTGGACCGGTTTACGCGGGAATT
>JBGSME010000517.1:0-12980 GCA_041740335.1 Bryobacteraceae bacterium
GCTGGGGCGGCACTTCGGCGACGCCCCAGCATTCCGGCGCCTGAGCCGGCTCTCTGGTCGCATCCCTACGGAGCCATACCCTCCGCCCAGGTGCTGTCGAGTATACCCGGCTATCCGAATCTTCTGAAGTCTTTCGTTGCCGCTCGCCGTCAACGTGGGTTATAAATGTCCTTGTCTTGCCAGATTCCGTTGGCCGGTTTTGCGGTGTCCCTCATTGGCCGGTTTTCAGGTGTCCCCCGAGGATCTGCACGACCTTCCGTTCCGGTCCGAACAACTTCTCCATCTTCGCCGCGGTCGTAAAGAGGATGTCAATGATCTTGTCGACCTTGGTGTACTCGAAGGGTCGCAGCAACTGATGGATCTGGCGCACCGTCGCTGGATCATCCGATTTGGTGCGGATCTGTACAAGTTTGATCAGGCTGTCGACGCTGATCAGGCGGATATCCCACGCGAAGCGGGAGCCGCGGCCGACGTCGAGAGTCAGCAGGAGGAGGAGCAACTCGAACCGGTAGCCGCCGAACCCGCAGCAGAGGAGACAACGCCTCAGACGCAGGAGAAGACCGATCGGGCATTGATCGAGGAAATGAAGGATCGGGCCATAAAGGGCTTCTCGGCGGTGAAGGGCATCGAGCTTGTGCGCCGCAGCCGCAGCTACTTCTGGAGCGCCGACAAGCACTTGCGTGCTTGCTGTACCGTTTCCAAGCGATATGACAACGACTACCAGCCCTACTGGTATGCGTACCATCCGAAATGGGACGAGTTTCTTCGGGAAGGCGACGGGTACCTGATCTTCGCCTGCATGGACATGGAATCGGCATTTGCGGTACCGCAGAAGTGGTTTGCGGAGAACGCCGCCAACCTTAACACCACCGAACGCGAAGAGACGCGCTCGTATTGGCACATTCCCCTTACGACGCTCGACGATGGAGGCCTGGCCATCAATCTCACCAAGGTCGGGCGCAAGTACTCGATCGAACCGCACCGGTTTCCGCTGGCTCCACGCTCGTAGGTCTGGTCAGCAGTTTTGTCAGCAGATCGCCCGAAATCTCATTCTTCGCCCGAGCACGCCCTCGGGCTCACCGCGCCCGCAACCCTCGTCGAATCAAGAGAAAACATTACGCCGGAGCCTTGACAGCCCTGGCTTTGTCATCAGCGTCGCCGGCCCGATCCCGGCGGATGATTTAATAACATCAACAACTTACAGAGATTGGCGAACTGGACAGAGTCTCAATCATATCGGCGGAGACGGCATTGGTCCATATTTGGGCGATGCGACTTCAGCCAGCCGGGTTGGCGCAGCGCTTCTCTCGGACGCGACCCGACTGGCTGCCCGATGTTGCCTTCGTACGCGGACCAGCCTTGAGGAGCCCGTGTCTCGGCGAGCCTGGGAGGAGCATCCTGACCGCAGTGCAAAGCCAACCATCCGCACATTGCGCGCGGCTTCTACACCCGCACTCTCATCGACGCCGGCTTCAACGGCTGAAACTCCCGATGCCTATGGCGTCCACGCGGCAGATGGCGCCGATGGCCGGGGAACGCTTTCTGGCTAGAACCACTCGGACTTGGTGACGGTGTTGCGCAGCGGATCGCCAGCGGCGAAGCGGCGGATATTGTCCAGGAGGACGGCGAGGTGGCGTTCGGCGATGCGGGGGGAACAGCCGGCGACGTGCGGGGTGAGGATGACATTGGGGAAATCCCAGAGCGGATGATCGGATGGGAGGGGCTCGATTTCGTAGACGTCGAGGGCGGCACCGGCGATGGTCTCGCTGCGGAGTGCTTCGACAAGATCGTCAAGCACGACGATGGCTCCGCGGCCAATGTTGATGAGGTAGGCGGAAGGCAGCATTTGTTGGAACAGGGATGTTCGAAACATACGCTCCGTACGCGGGGTATGAGGCGCGGCGATCACGACGAAGTTCGACGTGGAGAGCAGTTCCGGGAGACGCTCCATGGGCCAGGCGTCCGGATTGACGGGATCGACGGCGGAGACGCGGAGCCGGAAGGCTTCGGCGCGGCGGCGAATCTCGAGCCCAATTGCGCCGAGGCCGATGATCCCCATGGTCTGATCGGCGAGGTGCATGTGCGCGCGATCGATAGAGGTTACAGTGCCGGGACCGTGGAGGAACTGTTCCGCGGAATGGCCGCCGCCTTCGGGCTGATAGCGGTGTTCAATCTGGCGGCGAATATAGGTGTGCAGTTGGCGGGCGAAGCAAAGCACGTACCCCATGACGTGATCGGCAATGACATCGGAATAGAGGCCCCGCATGTTGGTAAGTTCGCAGGGGTGATCGATCAGCGCCGGAAAGAGGTAATGTTCGAGGCTGGCGGTGGGGGACTGGATCCAGCGGAGAATGGAGGCGCGATCAAGGAGAGGGGGCGTGATTTTGCCAAAGAAGGCGTCGGCGCCGGAGATGGAATCGAGGGCTTCCCCGGGCGATTGCGCGTTGACGACCTCAAGGGCGTTGCCGGCGGCATCGCGTACCAGTTGAAGCCGCCGATCATCGAGGGGCGGATGGATGAGGAGTTTCAAGATAGAGGTTCCGGTTCGAGGACGAGGACGAATTCGCCGAGGACGCGGAGTTCGGAATCCTGGCCGAGGTCCCAGGGGTCGAACTCGGGATTGAGCGGCTCCAGGCGGATGCGGGCGTGGCTCCATTGGTCCGATTGCGGATCGACGTTTTTGAAGCTTTTGTACCGCTTGACGGTGTAGCGATGGGAAAAGGAATCGCGGTTTTCTATGAGGAGAAGGCGGTTTTCGCGGGATCCGGCGACGTTGGCGCGGAACAGGCAAAGGGCGCCGTCGGGAATGAGGGGTTCCATGGAGCGGCCGACGACCTTGGCGGCGAACATGTCGGGTGTGAGGCGAATCGAATCGGGGACTTCTACCCAGGAGGGGTCATCGGCGGAAGGATCGCGCTGATCGGCGCTCCAGCCACCGGCGGCGGCCTCGGCGCGATAGAGCGGAAGATGAGTGCGGAATGGGATGACGCTCGACGGGATCTCACGTTTGTAAAGAACAGCGAGAGTGGCATCAAAACCGGCCATCATGACCGGACGGCGTTCCGAGACTCGAATAGTGTTTGAAAGGGAGTCTTCGAGTTTGGCCAGGAAAGTGGCCGCGGAAGTCTGCAGAGCCTGTTGCTCCAGGCTTTCGGCCAGCATTTCGAATACTTCGAGGTCTTCTTCGTCGCCGATGATACGGTCCCAGTCGCGGCGGAGTTTGATTCCGAGACGGGGTACGGGTCCGGGATCGTGAAGCAGAACGCCGATGGGGATGGGTGCGGATCCGGGCAGTTGGGCCTCAAGGATGAGGTATTCGGCTGCCTGGGTTTGGACGGGCATATTACTGTACTCTTCGGTGAAGGGGAGAGGAGGATTAGGGGTTGTAGGGGAAGTATCCTTTGCGGGCGCGGACCTTCACGTTGGCAAGGTTGACGCGGACTTCGATATTGCGGAAGACCTTGCCGGAATCGTTGGTGTTGGGAATGTAGCGGAGGATGTACTGAGTGGTGATTTCGCCGGAGACCTGCTTGATGGAGTCAAAGATACCCTTGGCGATTTCGGAGGCATAGCCGCCGGTGCCGACCTTCAGGGCGTAGTTACCCTCATCGGACGGGGTGGAGAGATAGCCGGAGACGTCCTTGTAGAGCTTGTTGAGCGGGGTCTCGACGCGGCCGCCGGTGTCGGCGGCGAGCCTGAGGAGGTTCACTTCGCCCTCGCTATTGAAGCCGAACGCCTTGGTCGAAATACCGTAAATGGTGACGAGATTGCGTTGGGCGATTTCGAGCACTTCCTCGCGGGTTTTCTTGCTGGCGGTATCATGGCCGTCACCGATGATGACGATGATACGGCGGGGCTCAATGGGCTCCCCCTTGACGAGGTCGCGCGAGGTGCAGGCCATATAGATGGCATCGTAGAGGGCCGCGCCGCCGCCGGGCTTGATCCTGCGGATCTTCTGCATCATGCGCTCGGGGTCATGATTGGTATTGGCCTGGAGTTCGGCGTCGGTGGCGTAAGAGATCAGGTAGCCACTATATTTGGGATCGCCAGGGATGAGGGTGTCGATGAGATCGATGGCGGCTTCCTGAAAGACCTTCCAGTGGAGCCGGGTGGCGTTGCTGACGTCGAGGAGGAAACCGATGACGACGGGTTGGGCCCGGTCCCGACTGAAGTAGGCGATTTTTTGTTTGCGGCCTTCCTCGAAAATTTCAAAGTCTTCCTCGTCGAGGTTGGAGACGAAGCGGTCCTGCTCGTCGGTGACGGTGATGGGGACGATGACTTCGTTGACCGAGACGCGAATATCGGTGGGCGGGGCGTCAACGGCGGGCTGTGAGCCGGGCTCTTGTTTGGCCGCAGTGGTGACGGAGCTCTCCTGCGCTGAAACCAGCGGGGTCAATAGGACGGGAAAAAACAGCCTGCGTCGCATGGCTACCTCTTTTGTGATTATACAGGCTATTCCGAAGCGGGGAACGGGGATGGCTGGAGGGATGGCAGCGAAGGATGCTAAAGCCGGGGGGCGTGAGGGCCGATGGTAGTCATGGAGGACTGCGGTGCCGATTCGCGGTCGTCGGAAAAAGAGGCCAGTCAATGAGCCCGGCCGGGAGGAAGGTGTTCGTCAAATGAAGCGTTTTGCACTCATATCGCTGGTATTGGTCGCGGTGCTGCTGTGCGTGGCTCCACCGGTCGCCGCTCAGGCTCCAAGCGCGAGCCTCGTGGTCGTCAGGGGCCCCCATGCGCTGCTCCGCTTTACCGTGGACGGCAAGGAATACACGGGCGCTGCGAGCTTTCTGTGGCCGGAGGGCAGCAAGCATATTCTTCATGTCCCGGTAGTGGGAGACGGGTGTATCTACGACAGCCCGCGAACCACAAGGGCCTGCCAGATCACGGGGTGGGCGGCCAATCAGACGACAGTACTGCCGAATCCCGCGACAATCACGGCCAGTCCGGCGATCTCGGAATACGTAGCATCGGCCACGGTTGAGCACACGTTAAATCTGGTCTTCTATGACGGTCCGGCGGAGTTCGCTCCCGGGATTGTGACGATCAACTCTATCCAGTACCTGAAGAGTTTTCAGGAACGCTGGTATCCGGAAGGGCCGCTGGCACTGCAGGCTACCCCGTTTGCCGGTTCCGTTTTTGTGGGTTGGCAACCGAATTCGATCAATGCGTTTTCGAGCACTTTTGATTTTGTTGGCCCGACGACCATTGCGGCCCGATTTTCGCCTGGTAAGAGGGTCAACTTTCGGACCGACCCGACGGGTCTTGCGGTACGGGTAGACCGAAGCGAGATTCGAACCGAGACGCGCAATACCTGCGAGACGGACAATCTGTTGATTCCGGGTGCGCCGCCGGGGATCAAGGCCTTGTGTACGGGAGAATTCGACTTTCTGCCGGGATCGAGGCACCTGATCGGAGCGCCCTCGCCCCAAGTGGACCGCTACGGCAAGACGTGGATCTTCAAGAGATTCAACAATGGTCTCGGCGATAATTCGGTATTTCAGACTCCGGCGGAAGTGCAGCCGGAGATGACGATCGTGGCCGAGTTCGTGCCGGGCATCAGCACCAGTTTCGCCACCGAGCCGCAAGGGTTGAAACTGCGGGTGAACGAGCGGGACAACTGGCCGCAACTAAATTTCGTGTTTGCTCCGGGAAGCAAGCAATTCATTGCGGCGCCGCCTGAACAGACCGACGCACGCGGCCGGAAGTATGTCTTCCGCGCGTGGCGCCATGGCGGCGAGGCAGCTCAGGAGTTGGTGATCCCGGCGGAGATCCCGGAAACGGGATTGAAGTACGTGGCCGAATACCAGTTGCTGAGCCAGTTGGTGATCCACTCGGAGCCCTCCGGAGGCACAGTCGTGGTGGACGGAGCGGAGTGTCGCACCCCCTGTAAGATCGACCGCCCCAATAAGACGGAGGTAGCGATCGCAGCGCCGGAACAGACGCAAGTATCCGAGTTCCACCGTTTGTACTTTACCGGGTGGTCCGACAGCGGCGATCGGGCGCACACGCTGATCCTGTCGGGCGAAGATCAGATGAACGTCAAAGCCAATTTCCGCGCGGCCTACAAACTGAACATGGCGTCGGACCCGTCCGACGGGGCCGATTTCATCGTTGAGCCAGCGAGTCCGGACTCTTACTACCCGGCCGACGGCATCCTGACCGTGACGGTACAACCGAAGCGGGGATACCGGTTCCGGCGTTGGGATGGTGATCTCGAAGGAACGAGCCGCACTGCAACGCTTTCGATGGCCCGCCCGCGGAGCATCGTTGCGCGGTTTGACAAAGTTTCGTTGATCGATCCGGCGGGGGTACGCAACGCCGCCGGCCAGGGACCGGAAAACGTGGTGGCTCCGGGATCGCTGATCTCGGTATTCGGAGCAAATCTCGCGCCGTATTTCGAAGCTGGCCCCACAGGTCCGATCCTGTCCCAGGCGCTGGCTGGAGTGTCGGTGACGGTGGGGAACCGCATCCTGCCGCTACTGTTTGTCTCTCCCGACCAGATCAACGCGCAATTGCCGAAGGACCTCGCACCAGGGCAGCACGAAATCCGAGTAATCCGTGTGAGCGAGGAACCGATCGCCGGAACATTCGAAGTGCGTCCTGCCGCGCCAGGGCTATTTCACAAAGCACTGGACGAGCAAGCGCATCTGCTGGCGTTCCACGCAGACGGCACGGAAGTGAGCCCGGCGAGTCCGGCTCGCCATGGAGAAACCATCAGCTTCCTCGGCACAGGTTTCGGCGGCTATCAGGCGGCACACCCTGAGGGATTCGTCCTGCCGGCGGGTCCGGGTTTTGGGGCGGCCTACGAGGTATCGGTAACGGCTGGGGATGCGGTTCTGGCGCCGGAATGGGCCGGGGGCTTTGCCGGGCAGGTGGGTATCGATGTCGTGCGGCTTAAGATTCCAGATGAACTACCGGTGCCGGATTCCGGAGCGGTGACGATCAAGGTGCAGATCGACGGGCAGGAAAGCAACGGCGCGATTTTGCCGATTGAGTAGTTGCGGGCTCAAGCCAGGATCGACTTGGCGACTACGCCATGCACGTCGGTGAGGCGATGATTGCGGCCGCCATGGAAGTAGGTGAGCCGCTGATGGTCAATGCCGAGTATGTGGAGCATCGTGGCGTGCAAGTCATGGATGTGCATCCGATCCTGGACGGCATAGTAGCCGAACTCGTCGGTGGCGCCGTAGGCGAAGCCGCCTTTCACACCTCCGCCGGCCATCCACATCGAGTAGCCATAGGGATTGTGATCGCGCCCGTCGCCGGCCTGGGCGATGGGGGTACGGCCGAATTCCCCGCCCCAAACGACGAGGGTGTCGGCGAGCAGACCGCGTGCCTTGAGATCTGAGAGCAGCCCGGCGATCGGTTTATCGACCATCCTCGCGGTACGCGTGTGGAGCCGGATCAGCTCGCTATGCGCATCCCAGCCGACTTCGTTTCCGGGGCCGTATTCGTGATTGATCTGAATAAACCGAACTCCGCGCTCCGCCATCCGGCGAGCCATCAGACATTGCCAACCGAAGTCGCGGGTAATGGTGTCATCCATGCCGTAGAGCCTTTTCGTCGCCGCCGATTCACGGGTGAGATCGAAGGCCTCGGGCGCCTCGGTCTGCATCCGGAAGGCGAGTTCGAAGGCCTGAACGCGCGCTTCGAGTTCCGGGTCATCGGCGGCGCGGCGAGCGGCCGCGCGATTCATCTTCTGGAGTAGATCGAGCTCATAGCGCTGCTGTTCGGGGTTGAGGCCGGTGTTTTTGAGGAACTCAATAGGCTCTTTCAACTGATCGACGGGTATGCCGCCGTGCCCAACCGCTGTCCCTTGAAAAGCAGCCGGGAGGAAGGCGGAGCTCCAGTTCTTTGAGCCGCCGTGGGAGAGTCCCGGTTTGATGGTCAGGTAGGCGGGAAGATTGCTGTTTTCCGTTCCGAGGCCATAGACAACCCATGCGCCGGCACTCGGGCGCGTGAAGGTGTTCGATCCGGTGTGCAGTTGCAGCACCGCGCCGCCGTGAGCGACTGAATCACCGACCATCGACCGAAGGATGCACAAGTCGTCGGCATGCTGGGCGACATTGGGAAAAAGCTCACTGACAGGGAGTCCGCTCTGGCCGAATTGTTTGAATTTCCAAGGCGACTTGAGGAGCCCACCGGTACTGCCTTCCGCAAAGGTGAGCGGGCGGCTGAACGGGAGGGGCTTACCGTGATCGCGATCGAGGCGCGGCTTGGGGTCAAAGGTGTCGATGTGCGAGGGGCCGCCGTGCATGAACAAGAAAATGACGCGCTTGGCTCGCGGAGTGTGATGGGGCTGCCGGGGCGCAAGTGGATCGCCGCCGGTATCCTCGGCGAGCAAACCGCGCAGGCCGACAAAGCCAAATCCGGCTGCGGTGTCGCGAAGGAGGTGACGCCTGGAGACGTTGGGTCTACTGGACATAGAGAAACTCATTCGAGGCCAGCAGCGAACGGTAGTAGCTCTTCCAGGCCAGTTCGCGGGGTCCTGGGAAACCGGCGACGAAGCCGGCGGCCGTGCGGATGTCCTCCGGTTCCGGTTCGCGATTCAGAATACGGATCCAGGCGCGCCGGGTGTCGTCGCCGAGCAGGGCGGCCAACCCGGCGGCGCGCGATTCAACGAAGGGGCTATTCATCATGAAGAGCGCTTGCGGGGCAACATTGGTTTGGGCGCGGCCTTCACCGGATGTGGTGGCGTCCCCGAAGTCGAACAGGTTGAGAAGGCTCGGGAGGTTGGACCGGCGAAGGGGCAAATAGACCAGGCGGCGAGGAACGGTGTCCGGGTTGATGCTCTTGCGATCGTCGCTGAATTCCTTGTCGGTACCGACGCCGGCCTGATAGGTGCCGCCCATCGAAAGGTCGAGGGAATTGTCGAGGAACATCATGGAATCCCGCAGTTCTTCGACGGTGAGCCGGCGCCCGGAAAAATGAGAGAGTAGCCGGTTCTCGGGATCTTTCTCACGGGCGGCGGGCGAGGCGGCGGAACTGAGCCGGTAGGGTTCTGAAAGCATGATGAGCCGGTGCATGGATTTGATCGACCAGCCGCGTTGGATGAACTCGGCGGCGAGCAGATCGAGCAATTCCGGATTGGACGGTTTTTCGCCGAGCTTGCCGTAGTTCGAAGGTGTACGGACGAGGCCTTCTCCGAAGTGCCATTGCCAGATGCGATTGGCCATCACACGCGCGGTGAGCGGATTGCGTGGGGATGCGATCCATTCGGCCAGTTCGCGGCGGCCGCTGCCGTTGGTGATCGCAGCCGGATCGGGTCCGGCAAGTACGGCAGGCATGCGCTTGGGGACGATGTCGCCCTTGGCAGCCGGGTTTCCGCGAACGAAAACATGTTGTTCCACGGATTTGTCTTCGCCAACGGCGCACGCCATCGGGGGTTCGGGCGGCGCGGATTTCTTGAGGGCGGCCAGTTCGGCTTCGAAAAATGCGATTTTGGCTTTGGTCTCGGCGGAGAAGAAAGCTTCGCGATCTTCTTTCGACAACCCAAAGGGTCCAGAGGCGGCGACCACCTCCGTATAGAAGCGATTGTCACCAGCGAAGATGCCTTCTTTCTTGGCACGGCGTCTTTCGATTTCAGAGAGAAACTCCTGGTGAAAGCGTGCGGCGACACCGGGCAATTCCGAGTCCGATGTATTCTGGATCGCTTCGATGTGGGGCCGGCGTTCCCCGTTCGGCTTCAGATAGGCCTCAAAGCGGCGGATGACCTTCGGGTCGAGCTCAGCGGGCGCGGGCAGGCCGCGCGAGGCCAGGAGGTAAGCGGAGAGATGAGGGATGAGCCCTTCGCGGTAACGGGCGGCTTCCTTGGCGATGGCGGCATCGATCTCCTTTTGCTTGGCCTCAATCTTCTTCTGGTGGTCCTCGTAGACCTGGGCGGTGGCTGCAGGGACAAGAGGCGCGAAGTAGAGCTTGGAGACGGTGCCTTCCAACTTTGCGAGTTGACGTGTTGAGGCGAAGATTCCGGCAAGCGCGTAGTAGTCCTTGGTAGAGATCGGATCGAATTTATGGTCGTGGCAGCGGGCGCAGGCGATGGTGAGGCCGAGGAAGGCGCGGCCGGTAACGTCGATTTGTTCGTCGACGATGTCATAGAACATTTTCACCTTGTCCTGTTCGGCGATCAGTTTAGGACCAAGGGCGAGGAAGCCGGTGGCGACGATGCCGGAGACGTTGACTTCCTCGCCGCCGGGCGCAGGCAAGAGGTCGCCGGCGATCTGTTCGCGAATGAAGCGATCGTAGGGGAGATCGCGATTGAAAGCGCCGATGACGTAGTCGCGATAGCGCCAGGCGTGGGGGTAGCGATGGTCCTCGTCGGCGCCGGTGGAATCGGCGTAGCGGGCAACGTCGAGCCAATGGCGGCCCCAATGTTCCCCGTAGCGGGGTGAGGCGAGAAGGCGATCGACCACTTTGGCGAATGCGCCGGGGGACGCGTCGGCGAGGTAGTCACGAATCTCGGATTCGGTGGGAGGCAGTCCGGTCAGGTCGAAGGTGGCGCGGCGGAGGAGAACCAACTTGCCGGCGGCGGCGGCGGGAGGGAGCCCCGATTGCTTGAGGTTGTGCCTCCAGAGGGAATCGATCGACGGGGAAGACGGTGGCGGCGACACCGGTTCAAAGGCCCACCAGCGCTGGGATGCGGAAGCCGCCGAGGCGGCGGGCCATGGAGCGCCGGCGGTGAGCCATTCGGTAAGCACTGCAATCTCCGCCGCACTGAGTTTGCCCGACGGCGGCATCTTCACCTTGCTGTTATAGGAGAGCGCATCGAGGATACGCTGGGGCGACGGGCCGGATCGGAATCCCGCTTCGGAGAGTATGTCTGCTCCGCCCATGCGCAATTTGGCGTTGTGGCAATCGCCGCAGCGGGAGACGAGAATCGGACGGACTTGCTTTTCGAAGAACTCTGGAGCGGCGGGTTGCGCGGTGGCCAAGGCCGTCGTCCACACGGTGAAAAGCAGGACACGGTTCATCGCAGTTGACGTGGAGGCGGGGGGGGCACAGGAGTTTTCACAACGTTACGCTCAGCGCAGGAGGCGCACAAAGCGGCCAAGACGATTGGGAGAAATAGGACTCGCCTCATTCTGCCGTTAGTGTACTATCCTCACAGCATGCGCGTCTTGATGTTGGTTGCCGCCGCGGTTGCTTCGCAGGCGGCTCACGTGGAGCGGTTCGCCGGGAATGTGGAATTCGTGGAGCCGTTCGGCGTGGCGTTTGACCGGGCCGGCAACGCCTACGTGATCGAGTACAAGGGGAACCGGCTGCACAAGATCGCGCCGGACGGCAGAGCGGAGGTTTTCGCGGGAGCGCGGGAAGGCGGGTTTGCCGGCGACGGCGGCAAGGCGGTAGGGGCGAAATTCCATGAACCGCACGGAGTGGTGATCGACCGGGATCAGAACCTCTATATCGCCGACACGCACAACAACCGGATCCGGCGGATCGATCTGAAGACGGGTATGGTTTCAACGATTGCGGGCAACGGCGAGGCTGGGTATTCGGGAGACGGAGGTCCGGGGACGAAGGCGAGTTTCCGGGGTATCTTCGCGATCGATCTTGCGCCATCCGGCGACAGGCTGTATATCGCCGACCTTGGCAACATCCGTGTTCGGATGCTCAATCTGAAAACAGGAATCGTAACGACAGTGGCGGGGAACGGGACACCGGGCGAACCGGCGGACGGTGCGATCGCGGCGGAAGGCCCGTTGATGGATCCGCGCGCGGTGGCCGCGGGACCCGATGGGAAAGTCTACGTGCTCGAGCGGCGGGGCAACGCGCTGCGGGAAGTAGATCGAAACGGACGAATCCGGACACTGATTCGTCCGGGCCAAACGCAACCGGATCTCAAAGGGCCAAAGCATCTTTGCGTCGATGGCAACGGCGACGTGCTGATCGCGGACGCGGAGAACCATTTGGTTCGGCGCTATGCGGTGAAATCCGGGAAGGTGAGCACGGTGGCGGGAACGGGACGGAATGGGGATCGAATCGCCGGCGGCGATCCGCTGCAAACCGAACTGGCGAGGCCACACGGGGTATTCGTTCATCCATCGGGAGACATCTACATCACCGACAGCTACAACCACCGGTTGCTTCGCCTCACGCGCTGAGGGCGGTGCGGTAAGGTAATGGGTATGAGAACTCGCTGCCTCTACAGTCATTTTCCGGCCCGGCATTGGGCTCTGGTTGCCATCGTTGCCGCCGCCGCGCCGTTGTGCGCGGGCGTGCGCATCATAAGCGAAACGAAGGAACACAGCAGTGGAGCCGTCACCAAGCAGGAAGTGATGATCGACAACACCCGCATGCGGATGAACATGACGGGCAAACAGAACATGTCGATCCTGTTTCTCACGGATGGCGGAAACCGCATGTTGATGCTCGACAGGAATCGGAACGAATACCGCGAGATCGACCAGGCGCAGATGCAGCAGATGTCGCAGCAGATGCAGGGCGTCATGTCGGCGATGGAAGAGAAGATGAAGAACATGCCGCCGGAACAGAGAGCGATGCTCGAGAAAATGATGAAAGGCCGGATGGGACAAATGCAGGGACAGGCAGCCCCGGCCAAGACAGTGTATACGGAGAAGGGTACAGCGACGATGAACGGCTTCCGCTGCACCAACTACGAGGGTATGCGGGGCGAGGAGAAGGTTTCCGAGTTGTGCGCCGCGTCGCCATCGGTGGTGAGCATGGCTCCGTCGGACTATCAGGTATTCACGAAGATGCGTGAGTTTGTGGCTGGTTTTGCGAAGATGGCGGCGAACTCTCCATTCGCTCCGCAGGGCGTCGACACGATGGCGGACACGAGCATCAACGGGCTGCCGGTGCATCATGTGGCGCTGCGGAACGGGCAGCCGTCGAGCACGACGGACGTAAAGTCCGTACAGAAGGCGAGCTTCAGCGACGCCGATTTCTCGACTGGGGATGCGAAGAAGATGGAAATGCCGTCGATGGGACCGCGGCAGAAGCGGTAACATACTGCGTGCTCCGCC
>JBGSME010000518.1:0-5980 GCA_041740335.1 Bryobacteraceae bacterium
GGGTGGGGAAAGCTTCCGGAGCGATTGGACTTCGTCTCGGACGGCGGGTTTGCGCTCGTCGGGGAGTTCGTTGAAGCGGCCCCAGAGGCGGCGGACGGCGCGCTGCCGCTCGGGAGACGTTTCCTGGAACTGGCTGTACTCGCGCAACAGGCGATCCTGCTCGTTGGGCGACATTTTGTTGAAGCGCTTCAGCCGGTTCTCGGCTTCCTTGCGCCGCTCCGGAGGCAGGCGTTGGAGCAGACGCTGCCGTTCTTCGGGCGAAAGACGATTGATGCGGTTGATCTGATTCTTGAGCTGCGCGGGGTTTCGTTTGGGTCCGCCCGCGCGGGGGAGCTTGCGGCGCAGGATAGCTCCGGCACGGGGCTGAGCCGAGGCAGGCGCGACCGAACTGAGCGAAAAGATTGCCAGATGCAGGATCGCGACCGCAACCGGAATGAATCTGGGGCTCACGAGGGTTCCAAATCCACTATAAACGCTGGGGCTGATCCGCGGGGGAAGCCAGGCCCAACTGGCGAAGCATCTCGATATCGTCGAGAGTGCTGTCGACCTGTTCGACGTCGACGATGAGTTCGGATTTCAGGTACCGGGCTGAGTCATCGACTTCGGCGGGAGTCTGGGTGGTGGGTCCCTGGAACAGAGCGACGGCGATGAGCACCATTGCGGCGGCGGCCATGGAAATGGCGGGGCGGGCGGAAAAGTCCGGCCAGGCGAGGAGGCGGCTCCAGGGCGGGCGCGATTCCGCGGCAATGCGGGCGAGCACCGCATCGTTGAAACCAGGGGTGACGGCATCGGGCTTGAACTCATCGAGCGCCGCCCAAACGGCGCGTTGCGCTTTCACGGTATCCCGGCAATCGGAGCAAAGCTCGAAGTGGGATTCGAGGGCCTCCTCCATCTCCGGGGAAAGTGTGCGATCGCAATAATCGGGCAAGATGGACGCGATTTCCTGATCCTGGAGAGGACATCGCATCGTTGCGTACTCTTGGTTCGCGTTCTTATTTTTCACGGAGTCTTCCCTCCTTCCCATACCAATCTATCCTTACAGAAATTTTGACGCCGCGGCCGGGTCGAGATGCGCCAAACGGTTGCGCAAGGTTTCATAAGCGCGGAACAGCAGCGACTTCAACGCGGATTCAGAGCAGCCGAGGATCTGTGCGATCTGAGCATACCCGAGCTCCTGATATTTGTGCATGAATACGGCGGCGCGTTGTTTCTCCGGCAGCATTTCGATGGCGCGGCGGACCTCGGCGAACCGGACGCCGGCGAGCATGGATTGTTCGACATTGGGCAGCGTGTCGGGAACCTGGCGGACAACGCCATCGGTGAGTTCCTGATCGAGACTCGTGTTGGACATGCGCTCGCGGCGGTTATCACGAATCCAGTTCAGGGCGAGATGAGTGGCGATGCGGAACAGCCATGTGGTGAATTTCGCCGTCGGTTCATAGGTTGCGCGGGAACGGTACACACGCAGGAACACCTCCTGGGCGAGTTCTTCGGCTACGCCCTGGTTTTGAACCATCCGGAATAGAAAGTGCACAACGGAATTGCGGTTGCGCTCGAGCAGGAGCGCGAAACAGGAGGTGTCTCCGCCGCGCAGATCGAGCATGAGGCGCGTATCAATGCTCATCTCGATTTCCGGACCGGGGCCGGTCTTCAGAGTGACCGCGCGTTGATTGAGTACCAACGAAGCCGACATGCCTTTAGGAACACGAGTTTTAGGGAAATGTTGCGAGTTTTAAAAGGCGGAACGAAGCTCGCGGCGATACCACCAGAGGATTGCGATGGAGACGGCGAGGCAGCCGAGGAGGCGGAGCGGGCTGGGATGCTCGACCAGCCAAGCGCCGAAGGGGAGCGTGAGCGCGGCCAATCCGATGCCCGCAAACGGGTTCTTCACGATGAATCCGGCGATGAAGGCCACCAGGACTGCGCCGGCGGTGGCGGCGGGCGCCAGGAGGCCAAGAATGGTAAAGCCGCCGAGGGAGGGCAGGAGGCGCCGAAGCCAGTGTCGGAATTCTTGAGGCGAAGGGATAGTCATGGATTGGTTCCAGGGGGGATCTGTTCGGCGAAGGGAAATCTTGCCAGCGGCGTGTAGACCGATCCGCCGGTAACGGGCTCGCTGTGGTAGAGGACCTGATGGGTGGCGATCCAGGAGCCGAAGTGAGTGGATTCGAGTTCGGCCACGGCGTGCCGGAGCGAAGCAATGGCGGTGCCGGGTTGAACGCGGGCGAGGGTGAGGTGTGGGGTGTAGGGGCGATGTTCGGCGGCTACGCCGAGCGGCCCCACGGCTCGTTCGGTAGCGGCGGCGAGTTGGAGGAGCGGTTCACCGCCATGGACGGCGAGCCAGAAAACGCGGGGTTGGTGGGGATTGGGAAACCAACCGAGTCCGGAAAGTGCGATGGGGAGGGGAGGGCGAGGCGGGAGTTTGTCGAGGGCGGCTTTTAGTTCGTCGAGCCGTTCGGGGTGCCATTCGCCGATGAACTTCGTGGTAACGTGCAGATTGCCGGGCTTGGACCATCGGACGGCGGCGCTGGGCCGAAGACGGTCTAACAGAGCGCGCAGCGAGGCCGTTTGTTCGGCCGGCAGATCGATTCCGGTGAAGAGACGCATTTCTTCCAGAGGGGCAACAGAACCCAAGAAAGAACCTATTGTCGCACCCCGGTCCAACTGGAGTGGGGGTGAGGATGCATTGGGGTTGCCGGTACTGGCGCGTGAGTTCTACGACCGGCCGGTGATGGAGGTTGCCAAGGCGTTGCTGGGGCAGGTGCTGGTACACGGCAGACGGGCGGGGCGGATCGTGGAGGTGGAGGCGTATTTGGGGGAGAGCGACCGCGCGGCGCATGCCTGGCACGGGCGTACGGCTCGGACAGAGGTATTGTACGGCGCTCCGGGGCACGCCTACGTCTATTTGATATATGGGATGTACGAATGTCTCAACGTAGTGGCGGAGGAGGAGGGATCGCCGGGGTGTGTGCTGGTGAGGGCGCTTGAGCCGTTAGAGGGAATGGAGGAGATGCGGCGGGCGCGTCCGGGGGTGGGCAGCGATGCGGGGTTGTGTTCGGGACCGGGCAAACTGACTCGGGCGATGGGGATCACGCGCCGGCATTATGGGGCTGATCTGACGGCGGGCGAGTTGACGATCCGTGGGGGAGTGGGGGTGGCGAGCGGAGAGATTGGGGTAAGCGGGCGGGTCGGAATCCGGTATGGCGCGGAGTTGCCATTGCGGTATTTCGTTGCGGGAAATTCCTGTGTTTCTAACGGATTGAGGCTTGGACGGGGCGGGCGGGCGCAGGTTTGATCCGGTTGAGGGGCTGTACAGAAAAGTATCGGGGCTGTCGATAAGAGGGAGGAATCCCTCGACGATGGTGCTGCATACCCGCAAACAGCTGAACGGATATCTGTTCGCTGGCACATTTCTCGCCGTGGCAGTGTGGCTTGCGCAAACGGGCCATTTGCCGCGGGTGGCGCCTATTGTGGCGCTGGGGTGTGGGATCACGTCGCTGCTGTTTTCGAGCGGGCCGGCGGCGATGTTGTTGGTGAGCTACACGGTATTCAGCGTGGTGGCGGGGCGGGATCCGCACGAGCCATGGATGAGCGTGGAGATGGCGATTCAGTTGGTGGTATTCGCTGCACTGAATCTGGCGATCATCTTTACGCTGGGGCGGCTGCGTGAGACGCTGCAGGCGGCGCGGAGATCGGAGCGGAACCATCGGCTGATCGCGGAGAACACGTCCGATTTGATCCTGGCGTACGACATGGAGCGGCGGCCGATCTATGTAAATCCGGCGGTGGAGCGGCTGCTTGGCTACACGGTGGACGAATTACGGCAGTTGGGATTTCTGGATTGGGTGCATCCGGAAGATCGAGGGAGGTTGGCGGAACTCTGTGAAGGAGTATCGCGGGGGGCGAATTTTTCCGACGTCGAATCGCGCATCCAAACCAAGAGCGGGGAGATACGGTGGTTTGCGGGAACGTGGGGTCCGCTGATTGACGAGCGCGGGCGGCAGATGGGGATTCAGGGTGTGGAGCGGGACGTGACCGACCGGCACAATCTGGCCGAGGAGTTGCGGGTGGCGCGGGACGAGGCGCTGGAGGCGGCCAAGGCGAAGAGCTATTTTCTGGCAACGATGAGTCATGAGATCCGGACGCCGATGAACGGTGTACTGGGGATGACGAACCTGCTGCTGGACACGGATTTGAGTTCCGAGCAAAGGGATATGGCGGAGACGGTGCTGCATTCCGGGCAGGCGCTGCTGAGCATTATCAACGATATCTTGGATTTCTCGAAGATCGAGGCGGGCAAGCTGGAGTTGGAGCAGGTGCCGTTCGCGCTGCACGAGCCGTTGGAGGAAGCCTGCGAGTTGTTGGCCGAATCGGCGGCGCGGAAGAGACTGGAATTGGTGTGCCGGGTGGATCCGACACTGCCGGCGGTGGTATCGGGCGACGCAGCGCGGCTGAGGCAGGTGTTAATTAATCTGATCGGCAATGCGGTGAAGTTTACCGAACGGGGTGAGGTGTCGGTGGAGTGCCTGTTGGTTGAATCGGAAGGTGGGTGGCACCGGTTGCGAGTGGAGGTTCGGGATACGGGGGTGGGAATCGCCGCCGATGTGCTGCCGAAGCTGTTCCAGCCGTTTACACAGGCCGATATGGCGGCCAACCGGCGGTATGGGGGCAGCGGGTTGGGGCTTGCCATATCGAAGCAGGTTGTGGAGAAGATGGGCGGCGAGATCGGTGTGGTGAGCGCTCCGGGGGAGGGGTCGCGGTTCTGGTTTTCAGTCCGTGTGGCGGCCGGCGGCAGGGAAGGGCATCCTCAACCGTTGGAGCGGGTGGGCGGCAAACCGGGGCGGGTGTTGGTGATGGACGATCATGGAGGCACACGAAAGGTGCTTGGCGAGTTGTTGCGTGGTTGGGGTCTCGAGGTGGTGGAGGCGGCAAGCCAGGCCGAGGCGCTCCGGCATTTGATGACGCAGGCGTTCCCGGTGGCGTTGATTGACTGCGGTTTTGGGAATCTGGCGGGCGTGGATCTGGCGCGGGCGCTGCCACCCGATACGGAGGCGATCCTGCTGGTGACGCGGGCCGATACGGTGCGGAGGGACTCTAGCCTGCCGGCGGCGATCCGGGGTTTTCTGAACAAGCCGGTACGGCGTGAAGCGCTGCTGCGGCTCATTACCGAAGTGCTGGCGAATCCCGGGCGGAGTTCGGTTGAGGTGGCGATGCCGGCGCCGGCGGCGGAAGAGGTGGAGCAGGCGAAGAAGGCGCGCATCCTGATTGCCGAGGACAATCCGGTTAACCAGCGCGTGGCGCGGCGGCTGGTGGAGAAGCTCGGGTACGCGGCCGAGACGGTGAACAATGGATCTGAGGCGCTGGCGGCGCTGGCGGCGTCGAGCTACGATCTGGTGCTGATGGACTGCCAAATGCCGGAATTGGATGGATTTGAGACGACGCGGCGAATCCGGCTAAAGGAAGGCGGGGCGGGGGAAACGTCGACGGTGGGAGGTGGGTTCGGCCGATTGCCGATTGTCGCGATGACGGCGAACGCGATGAAGGGGGACCGGGAGCGGTGCCTGCAGTCAGGGATGGACGATTATTTACCGAAGCCGATCGATCTGGCGCGGTTGGCGGAGGCTTTGGAGCATTGGACGCGGGCTTCCAGGGCACCGGAAGCGGGGACGGGGGAGCGCGGCGGCGATCCGATAAAGTCGGGTGGCCGGACTGCCGATTGATACAACGGTGCGGATCCAGGTAGAGCCCAGCCCGGTGTTTCGTGAACAGGCGCGTGCCTGGCTCACGCTCGTCCCGCCTTCGAGCGACGTCCGTTCTCCGCGTGTGATCACCGAGGGAGGCCAGCGCGTGGTGGTGGCCGAGGTGGTGAATTGTCCCGACGGGTTCACGCTGCGCGAGACGCTCCTGGTTCGGGGTGACTTTCAATGCGGGGCGAACTGCCGTTTTGATGGGCCGGTGTATGTGGGTGGGCGGGCCGTGCTGG
>JBGSME010000519.1:0-5242 GCA_041740335.1 Bryobacteraceae bacterium
GAAGCTCAGCCGCGACGCAGCCACTCTCGAGTTGGTGAACACCTCGCCGGCGGCGCGGCGCGTTCTTGTCCAGGGCGGCGCGTACGGCGAACATCGAATCGAAAGCGCGAACGGAACCGCGGTGGGCGGTAAGGTGTTCGAAGTGGAATTGGCGCCCGGAGCAGGCATCACCCTCGCGCTCAAGATGAAATGCTGGACCAACCCGCCATCGTTTGCGTGGCCGGCCGAGGTGGCGCGATGAGTCCGCTATGGCTGTGGTTCGCGCTGCTGCAGATGGGCTCGCCCGGCGGCGGCGAGACGCAGGCGATTGCCTTTCATCCCAACGATCCGCAAATCATTTTCGCCGGCGCGGCAAAGGGATTCTGCAAGACCACGCGCGGCGGCAAAGACAACTGGCCCACGGTCGGGTTAGACGGACTCTCGCCACGAGTGATCGTGGTGGACCCGGCCGCGCCCGACACCATCTACGCCGCCACGTATGAAATGGGCGTCTACAAATCGATCGACGGCGGCGCCAAATGGAACCCGGCCAATCAGGGATTAACCGACGGACATGTGCGCGCTCTCGTGCTCTCCGGCGGATCGCTATTCGCCGGATGCGATGGCGGCGGCGTGTTTCGCAGCGCCGATGGCGGGTCGTCGTGGACGGAAGCGAATCACGGCTTGATCGACAAAGTGGTGCGAGCCATCGCCGCCCACCCGCGCGACGCGAACGTGCTCTATGCGGGCACATGGCACGGCGTCTACAAAACGACGGACGGCGGCGGCCACTGGAGCGCCGATCCAAATGGGCTCTACGACGTCGACGTGGCCGCACTGGCGCTCGATCCGGCAAATCCCTCGATCATTTATGCGGCGACGAATCCGCGCGGCGTTTGGCGATCGGCCGACGCGGGCCGCACGTGGACGCGAGGCGAAAAGCCGCTCACCGAAACGCTGCAGTCAATCGCGGTCGACCCCGGCAATCCGGAGCACGTTTACGTAGGCACTCGCGCCGGTGTATGGCGCTCCATCGATTCCGGACGAACATTTGAGCGCGCCGGCCTCGCATGGTCAAACTCCGCGTGGACCCTTGTGTTCGATGGCCGCACGCGCCCGGCCACGCTTTACTATGGCGGCGTCGGCGGCGTCTTGAAAACGAGCAACGGCGGCAAATGGTGGGATGTGACCGGCCCCGTGCGCCCGTGACGGCGTTACGATAGGAAGGCTATGGAACGACGTGATTTCCTGTCCTCGGCCGCGTTGGCCGCCAGCACCGCCAGTGCATTCGCGCAGGCCAAACCCAAGCGTGTCGGGCTGATCGGCTGTGGCTGGTACGGTAAAGCCGACCTCATCCGCTTGCTCCAAGTCGCCCCGGCTACCGAAGTCGTGTCGCTGTGCGACGTCGACAAGAACATGCTCGCCCAAACAGCGGACCGCATCGCCGTGCGCCAGGCGTCGAAGAAACGCCCGCGCACTTACGCGGACTATCGCGAGATGCTGAAGGAGCGCGACCTCGATATCGTACTGATCGGCACCCCGGACCATTGGCATGCGCTCACGATGATGGCGGCCGTCGAGGCCGGCGCCGACGTCTACTGCCAGAAGCCGATCAGCGTCGACGTAGCCGAAGGCAAGGCCATGCTCGAGGCGGCGCGCAAACACAACCGCGTGGTGCAAGTGGGCACGCAACGCCGCAGCACGCCGCATCTGGCCGAAGCGCGCGACATCATCCAGCAAGGCAAACTCGGCAAGATCGCCTACGTCGAGATCTGCTGCTACTACCACATGCGGGCGCGCACCAATCCGCCCGACACCGCGCCTCCCGGCAATCTCGATTGGGAAATGTGGACCGGGCCGGCGCCCATGCGCCCCTACAACGAACTCGCCCATCCGCGCCGCTGGCGAGCCTTCATGGAATATGGCAACGGGATCGTGGGTGACATGTGCATCCATATGCTCGACATGGTCCGCTGGATGATGGACCTTGGTTGGCCTCGCCGCGTATCGTCAGCAGGCGGCATTCTCGTCGACAAGGCGAGCAAGGCAAACATCTCTGATACCCAGACGGCGACGTTCGATTTCCCGGAAGTGAAGGTAGTGTGGACGCACCGGTCCTGGGGCCATCCGCCGGATCCGCAATACCCCTGGGCAGCCATCGTCTATGGGGAAAAGGGCACGCTCAAGGCCGGCGTGATGGGTTACGACTATATCCCGCTCGACAAGAAAGAAAAGCCCATCCACAAGGACGTAACTTACGAGTTGGAACAGTATCCCGAGGACAAGACCGAAGAGGCCCTGGAAAAGCACGTAGCCCCGGCGATCCGGTATCACATGTTGGATCTGTTGGCGGCCATCGAGAAGCGGTCGAAGCCGGTGGCCGACATCGAGCAGGGTTTCATTTCAACGTCCAGTTGCATCATGGCGAACATGGCGATGAAGCTTGGGCGCACGCTCGAGTATGATCCGGCCACGCATACGGTCCGCGGGGATGCCGAGGCCACCCAGATGCTGCTCCGGCCATACCGGGCGCCCTGGGAGCATCCGGGCAAGGCCTGACCCCCTCGGGGACCAGTATCGCCGGATCCACTCGGTCTAGTAACATAACGGGTACGCTGCGCGCCTTAACCTGGAGCTTCATGATCGCGTCATCCTTAGCATTTAAGCCTGTTCACCGTGCGATGTGGATCGCCGTCGTCGTTGCGTTGTGGCTGGCAGGCTGCCAGCAAGAGGCAGGAACGGCCGACGCCGCGAAAAAAGGGGCGAAGAAAGGTGGAGCCGCACCTGTTCTCGTCGCCCAGGTTGTCGCGCGCGATGTCCCCATCGATATCCAGGTCATCGGCAACGTGGAGGCCTACACCACTGTCGTTGTCAAACCGCGCATCACCGGACCCATCGACAAAGTCCATTTCCGCGAAGGCGATTTTGTGCGAAAGGGTGACAAACTTTTCACAATCGACCCTGCGCCGTTCCAGTCCCAGGTGAATCAGGCTGAAGCCAACCTCGCCCGGGATCGCGCCATGTTGCTTCAGGCCAAAGCCAATCTCAGCCGCGATGAGGCGCAGCAGAAGTTCGTCAGCGGGCAGGCTGAGCGGTTCGCCAATCTTCAGAAAGAAGGCGTGATCTCCAAGGATCAGGCCGAGCAGTACCAATCGAACTCAGACGTCCTCCGCCAGGCGATGGAGGCCGACCGCGCGGCGATCGCAAGCGCCGAAGCTTCGGTGCAGTCCGGCGAGGCCGCGGTGAAAACGGCGCGGATCATGCTCGGTTATACCGATATCGTCTCTCCCGTCGACGGGCGCACCGGAACGCTGGTGGCCAACCAGGGCAACCTCGCTTCCGCGAATGTCACCGAACTGATCTCGATCAGCCAGGTGCAGCCGGTGTATGTCAGCTTCTCAGTGCCCGAATCCCAGTTGAACACGATCAAAGCGGCGATGGCGCAGGGGCGGCTCCCGGTGGTGGGAGCGCCTCCCGACGATCCCGCCAAGCCCGAGACGGGAACGCTCACCTTCGTCGATTCGGCCGTGGATACCAATACCGGCACGATTCGCTTGAAGGCCACCTTCGCCAATCCCGGGCGCCGGCTGTGGCCCGGGCAGTTCGTCCGGGTTACGCTGCGGCTCGGTTTCCAGCGCGGCGCGCTGATGGTTCCCAATCAGGCCGTGCAAACCGGACAGGACGGATCCTACGTCTACCGCGTGTCCGGGGAGAATCGTGTCGAGATGATCCCGGTGACGTCGGCCGGCCGGATCGACCAGGACATCATCATCGATCGCGGATTGAGCGCGGGTGACACGGTGGTGACGGAGGGCCAATTGCGTTTGGCGCCCGGGATGCCGGTTCGCGTGCGGCAGCCCGGGGAGGAGAAGGCCGCGATGAACAACGGACAGGGCAAGAAAAAAGGCAAGAAAAAACAGGTCAAGGAATAAGGAGGGCGCGTGAATTTTTCCGCCATCTTCATCCGGCGTCCGGTAGCTACCAGCCTGTTGATGCTGGCGTTCGCCGTCTTCGGAGCCATCTCCTACACCCTGCTGCCGGTGGCTGACCTTCCCAACGTCGACTTCCCCACGCTCGTGGTCTCGGCCAGCCTCCCCGGTGCGAATCCCGACACGATGGCCTCGGCGGTGGCGACGCCGCTCGAACGTCAGTTCACCATGATCGCCGGCCTGGAGAGCATGTCGTCGAGCAATGCCACCGGCAATACCCAGATCACGCTAACGTTCAGTCTCGATCGCGAACTGGACGGCGCGGCCGTGGACGTACAGACCGCCATCGCAGAAGCCCTGCCGCTGCTGCCGCAGGGGATGCCCAACCCGCCGTCGTTCCGTAAGTACAATCCCGCCGATTCGCCGGTAATGTTCCTCGGGCTTACCTCGAAGGCGCTGCCGCTCTATGAGTTGCAGGAATTCGCGGAAACCAAGATCGCGCAGCGGCTCTCCATGGTGAACGGCGTCGCGCAGGTGATGGTGTTCGGCGCGCAGAAGTTCGCCATCCGCGTCCAAGTGGACCCGGACAAACTGGCCGTTCATCGCGTGGGGATCGACGAAGTGGGCCGCGCGTTGCGGCAGTGGAACGCGAACGTGCCCACCGGGACGCTGTGGGGCAACAAACAGGCGTTCAACATCCGCGCCGACGGACAATTGCGGCGCGCCGAGCAGTTTCGCAACATAACGGTGTCGTACAGGAATAAGGCGCCGATCCGGCTGGGCGATGTGGCCACCGTGCTCGACAGCGTGGAAGACGACAAAACCGGCTCATGGCTCTACGAGAACGGCAAAGGGATCAAGGGTCTGAACCTCGCCGTGATGCGGCAAGCCAACAGCAATGTGATCAAGGTGAACGACCGGATTCGCGAACTGCTGCCGGAGATCCGCAAACAGCTGCCGCCATCGGTGGATTTGATAATCCGCGGCGATCGCTCCCAAAACATCCGCGAAGCCTTCGACGATATCCAGCTCACGATGATGCTGGCGATCGTGCTGGTGATCATGGTGATCTTCCTGTTCCTGCGCAACACGCGGGCCACCTTCATCCCGGCCACGGCGCTGCCGCTGTCGCTGTTCGGCACGCTGGCCGTCATGCTGCTGCTCGGCTACAGCCTGGACAACCTGTCGATGATGGCGCTGATTCTTTCGGTGGGCTTTGTGGTCGACGACGCGATCGTAATGCTCGAGAACATCGTGCGTCACCTCGAGATGGGTAAAACGCCCATGCAGGCGGCGATCGATGGCTCACGCGAAATCAGCTTCACGATTTTGTC
>JBGSME010000520.1:0-3206 GCA_041740335.1 Bryobacteraceae bacterium
CGCCGGCTTCGATGGCGGCCCAGCGGTCAGGGTGGTGGAGGCCGAGGTGCCAGGTGCCGGCGCCGCCCATAGAGAAGCCACGGAGGAGGATGCGGTCCGGGTCAATCTTGTAGCGGGACTGGACGGAGGCGAGGGCCTCAAAAACGTCGGTCTCGCCGGCCCAGCGGTAGGCGTTATTGGTGCGGCCGAAGACGTGGAGTTCGATGCGGTCCTGGTAGGTGATGGCGGAGGGCTTGGCGTTTTCGGCGGCGGCGAGGAAGCTGACTTCGGTGAGGGTTGCGCCGCGGCCGTGGAGGACGAGGTCGAGGCGAGTAGGTTTGGAGGCATCGTAGGAGGGCGGGACGACGACGGCGTAGGGCTGGAGGCTGCCGTCAACGCGGGATTTGTAGGCGCGGGCAACGCGGCCATGGCGATCGACCCAGGGTGAATGTCCCTGGTCGAGGGCTTTGGCACGTTCGATGCCGCGATCGAGAATGAGGAGAGCGTTGGTGAGGTAGGTTTTATTGAAGAACTCTTCGGGATGGCGCATGAGCCAGGCGCCGGCTTTGTGATAGATTTCGACGTCGATGAGGAGGGAGGGGTCGGCGTGATCGCGGAGGAGGGAGATGCGTTTGCCGAGTTCGGTGAGTTTAGAGACGACCTGAGTGCGCTCGTCCGGGGTGGGGACGTAGGAGGGGGGCGGTGGGGGCGGGGCTTGAGCGAGGGCAAGGGTGGTAAGGGTGACGGAGGCGAGAATGTGATGGCGCAAGGGCATGGAGACTACTATAATAGGTGGAGTTGTTACGGCGCTATCGTCTAAGGGTTAGGACGAAGCCCTCTCAAGGCTTAAATACGGGTTCGAATCCCGTTAGCGCTACCATCTTTTCGGCTCTACGCCAAAGTCGGGGGCCAAGCCGACACCGTCCCAGATCTTTTCTAGACTTACGGGCTTTCGCTGGGACACGCTGGGATAAGAACCGCGCCAGGAACTACTGCACGTCGCCCTTCCGGTTTCCGGCTTGGCCGGCCGGTTCCGTTTCTGATGATCCTCGCACATCGGTGCCGCCTCGTCATCCTGACCATGGATTGCGTGCGAGTAGACATCGGCGGTCACCCACACGGAGGAGCGGCCGAGCGCTGCGAAACCGCCGGCCGCAAGACGCCGCCGTCCAGCGACGCGCTCTTCGGCTTCCGCGGCGATCCACCAATCTCATGCTGATCTGTCCAAGATCCGCCCACGAAAGGTTGAGGCGGGAGCGACCTTCAGCGCTGTGCCAGTATGGAAGTTACCGAACACTGGCGCTGGCACTTTCGAACTTCGCATTACTCGCCCTTTTTACCGGCGGGCTGTGATGGAGAGAAGTTGGTGCTTTGCAATCTCTGCACAGAGATACGACGGGTTTCGTATGCTGAAGAACTTGATTCATATTGGAGGACGGTGGTATCTCCGCCGGGTGTGCTCATCGGAATACGAAGGGCAGAAATTCCGAGTTCAAAATGAACGGCCGATCGAGTATCGTTTTGCGCTCGAAAGCCTCGATCCCGCAAACGGGGGGGCAAGGAAACAACTATGTGGGGGATGCCCCTTCTGCTTGTGGATATCCGTTGACAAGGGCTTTACGTCGCACACATACTGGTTTACCACCAAGAGTTTTGCGGAAGTGGTCATCCGTAAAGTGAGAGAAAGACGGCCGTTGGGTAGTCCGGCCCAATGGCGTATCGGGAGGTCTGTATGGCCGGTTTCAGCTAAGGCTGAACCGGCTCGAATGCCGTGCTGACAGCAGATCAGAGGCCACTGGTGTTGACGCTCGTGGTTAGCCTCATCCTCGGGCTCACGTGCTGTGCGCTCACCAAGAAATTGCTCCCGGCGCGACCGCTGGTGGGGCCGGCGTTTTCCTTTAGAGTTAAGGCCGAAGCGCTTGCCAATCTCGATTCTCCGGTTGCCGTGGATCTGGTGCTGGTGCAAGACCGCAAGCTGCTGGCACGGGTCGCTGAACTTCCGTCAGCCACTTGGTTCGCGGAGCGGGAGCAGTTTCAGCGCGACCTACTGGGAAGCCCGCATATTCGCATCAAGAGTTGGGAATGGGCCCCCGGCCAGTCCGTCGACCAGCCCATTCACGTGCAGTATCCGGCCAAGGGCTGGGCTGCGATTCTCTTCGCGCGGTACCGCACGCCGGGACAACACCGGGTTCGGGTGGACCCGATCCGGCAGTTCACGTTACGCCTGGGCAAGGAAACCCTGAGCGTCGAGGAGATCAAGTGACGTCACAGTTTCCGCCGGCACCAGACGGGCCGATCTGTTGGTACGACGGCATGTTGCTCACCGAGCAACACTTTGAAAGCCTGGATCAGCGGCATGAGCAGTTGCTGGCCTATGCGGCGCAGGCCGCCAACCCTTATTTTTGGGGTGTGCGTACGCTGAGGGTGGAAGCCGAGCACATCGCGCTGGGCACTTTCGTCCTGAGCGGTGTGGAAGCGATTCTGCCGAGTGGCCTGGTGGTAGTGCTGCGGAACCGGCGCGAACTCGATTTGAAATCCCATGTAGGGCAGTTGGTGGCTGGGGGACCGTGCCTGGTGTGTCTGGAGCCTCATCGGGAGCCGGAGGGTGAGTCGAATTTCACCGGCGAGTTGGACGAGGAGAAGGTGCAGCGCAAGGAGCCGGCGGTTCGCCTGTGGGTGCACCGGACGGTGCCGGAAGGGGCGTTGCCTTTGGCCCGGCTGACCTACAAGGGCAACAACGAATTCGAGTACGACCGCAGGTACATTCCGCCCACGTCGTTCGTGCCGAGGGGCCATGCGCTCCATGACGAGTGTCTGCGGGAGGCCAAGACGCTGAGGCAGCGGGCCTACGAAGCGATCGCGCAGGCGCGCAAGGCGGATACGGAGGTCGACAAGCGGCTGCGCGAACTCGGACTCACCGGAGGTTTGGTGGACGCGCGGTTGAAGGCGATGGGGCTGACGGCCGGCCTCTACCAGCTCGAAGCGGTGTTGCATTCCGACGTGGCCCATCCGTTCTCCCTCTATGCCGCGTTGTGCCAGGTGGCGGGCCTGGTGACCGGCGCGGCGCTTCCCGACGAACTCACCGCGTTCGAGCCGTACAATCACCTGGACCTGCGAAGCAGCTTCCAGCGGGCCTTTGAAGCGATCGACACGGGCCTGCAGAAATGGCCGGCTGGCTACGAAGAGCACCCGTTCCAGTAGAACGCGACAACGTGTTGCTTCTCGAT
>JBGSME010000521.1:0-4875 GCA_041740335.1 Bryobacteraceae bacterium
CGTCATCGTCTCAGGGCGCGGCCGTGGCTTCCAGCGGCTGCGAACGCTCGCTTTCGTTGCCCTTGCTGTCGACGGCCGATACCGCGTAGCGATAGGTCTTGCCCGGCTCCACGGTGGAATCGCTGAAGCTCCCCGCTGCTGTCTTTTCGCCAACTCGCGTGAAGGCGGCCGGGTCCTCGGTGCCGCCAGGCGCGCGGTAAACCAGGTAACCGGCGGTATCCGATTCCGGGGATTGCTCCCACGCCAGCTCGATTGTGCTGGCGCCGGCCACTGCGCCCAGATTCGTAGGTACGGAGGGAGGGAACCCGTCTATGGGGGTAAACGTGATCTCCGCCGACGGTTCGCTCTCCGCCAGCCCCCCCCCACTGTGAACGACGGCGACGAGACGATAGACCTGCGGGATCTCGAAGGGCGCCTTGCTATCGACCCATTCTTGCCCCGCCACCTCGGCGGTATCCTCGAATTCACCATTGGCCGGATTCTTTCGGCTCACTCGGACGGCGGTCTCGGGCGGCGTTTCCCATTGGAGGCGGACTCCTTTGGGGTGCGACGACGCCGAAACTGCTTCCGGCCTCGCCAACGGCGGGATGGCTGTGAGCGCGATTGCCGCGGATGGCTCCGACCACCGCTTGGGGCTCGAAGCAACTCGGACTTGAATTCGGATCTCCTTCCCCACCCACCCCGCCAGCGGGACCCGAACCTCCACCGGACCGGGCTCGCTGGCGTCAACCGCAATCGGCTGCTCGTCAAACCGCAGGTCCACGGCATCAAGGTCGCGTATCGGCAGGTTGTCGGTGGTGCGGCTCGGAATCGTGAACCGGACGCGGATCGTTTCGCCGGTCTGGATCGCCGTGAGGTCAGCGACGGCGGCCGGAATATGGAGGGCCGGAGGTTGAGGATCGCCAACATAGCCGCAGCCGGCGAGCGCCAAAGCGGCGAAGGCGCACCGACAGCCCTGAAGGGTCACAGAATGTACCGGCTGAGGTCCTGATCTTTCACGATTGGGCTCAGTTGCTGCCGCACATAGTCGGCATCGATGCGGATGGTTTTCTTCTTCAGATCCGGCCCGGCGAAAGAGATTTCCTCGAGCACCTTTTCCATAATCGTGTGAAGGCGGCGGGCGCCGATATTTTCCGTGTCGCGATTGACGGCGGCGGCCATGCGCGCAATTTCCTCTAGCGAATCTTCGCTGAAGGTCAGCTTGATGCCTTCGGTGTCCAGCAGCGCGGTGTATTGCTTCACGAGAGCGTTCTTGGGCTCTTTCAGAATCCGGATGAAGTCCTCCTCGCTCAGCGATTTCAGCTCCACGCGAATAGGGAAACGGCCCTGCAGTTCCGGAATCAGGTCGCTAGGTTTCGAGACATGGAAGGCCCCGGCGGCGATGAAGAGAATATGATCGGTGCGGACGAATCCATAGCGAGTATTCACCGTCGTGCCTTCAACGATCGGGAGAATATCCCGTTGCACGCCTTCGCGGCTCACGTCGGGCCCCTGGCCGCCTTCCCGGCCGGCGATCTTATCGATCTCGTCCAGAAAAATGATCCCGTTGCGCTCCACCCGTTCTATCGCAGTCCGCGTCACCTGATCCATGTCGACGAGCTTCTGCTCCTCTTCCTGAATGAGGTATTCAAGTGCTTCGCCGACTCGCATTTTGCGCTTGCGGGACCGTGGGGCGAAAAGGTTGGGGATGACGTCCTTAAGGTTGACGTCCATTTCCTCCATGCCCATATTCGTCGTGATCTCGAAGGTTGGGCCGCGTTCTTTTACATCCACCTCCACGGTACGATCGTCCAGCTTTCCCGCCCGGAGGCGCTCGCGGAGTTTGTCCCGAGTACGATCGAGACTTTCGGTCGGCTCCGGCTGCGGGGGCATTAGGAGGTCCAGGAGGCGCTCTTCGGCGTTCCGCTCAGCCCGTTCGGCGACTTCATCCAGCTTTTCGTCGCGGACCATGTCGATCGAAATTTCCGCCAGGTCGCGGATCATCGATTCGACGTCGCGGCCGACATAGCCGACCTCGGTAAACTTGCTGGCTTCCACTTTCAGGAACGGCGATGACGCCAGCTTGGCCAAGCGGCGCGCGAGTTCCGTTTTGCCGACGCCGGTGGGCCCGATCATTAGAATGTTTTTAGGCATCACCTCATCGGCCATGTCCGGTTCGAGCTTCTGCCGGCGAATACGGTTGCGCAGAGCGATCGCGACGGCCCGTTTTGCATCGGCTTGGCCGATGACGTACTTGTCCATCTCGACAACTATTTCGCGGGGGGTAAGCTCATCTAACTGGGGGGATTCGCCAGTCGACTGCGAAGGAAGATAGATCACCATGGTTCTAGCCGAGTTCCTCGTACCGGATCTGAAGATTCGTGTAGATGCAGATCGAGCCGGCGATCGTCATGGCCTTCTCCGCGATGGAACGGGCGTCGAGTTGCGTATTCTGATACAGCGCGACCGCGGCGGCTTTGGCGTACCCGCCGCCCGAGCCGATCGAGGCCACCGATTCATCCGGCTCGATCACATCGCCGGTACCGCTCACCAGGTAGCTGTTGCGGACGTCGGAGACTAGGAGCAAGGCTTCCAAGTGACGGAGAACACGGTCAGTCCGCCAGTCTTTGGCCAATTCAACCACGCTCCGGGAGAGATTCCCGCCGTGCTGTTCGAGCTTCGATTCAAAGCGCGCGAACAAGGAAAACGCATCGGCGGTAGATCCCGCGAAACCGGCCAGAATCTGGTCTTTATAAAGCCGCCGTAGCTTGTTGGCGGAATCTTTGAGAATTTCGCCTCCCATCGTGACTTGGCCGTCTCCAGCCATTACGACTTTGCCCTCGCGGCGAACGCAAAGGATCGTTGTCGAGCGAATTCGTTGTCGTGACACTCTTCTTATTGTACCGGGAACCTCTCCGTGCGGTCGTACCCCCCCGACGAGGGTGTTAGTGGTTCTAAAGTAAGGTACCCACTTTACATTCAGTACCTAGACGCGATATAAGGGTCAGTAGACCGGCGAGTAGTACTAGTCGGCTGTGGAGGAGAGAGCGGAAAAATGAAAAAACTACTAGTTAGTTCTGCGTCTGTCTGTTTGAGCGTGTTCGTCGCTTGGGGGGCGCAGATTACGCCCGCGTCTTACACCGGTCCCAATGGTGGAACCGGGTACTTTGACTACTTTGACGACACCTACAACGGACTTGGTAATAACACAGTGCCTTATGCCACGCTGTCAGGCGGCAACGGCCAACTCACCGACAACATTACGGTGACCACAAATTGGTACGCGGACCCAGGCCCTTGGGTCGGCTGGCTGGTGATCCCTTTTGACTTGAATGGGAACCGGTGTCAGGTCGGCGACGTCGGCTGTCAACCCGGCTTGGGCGAAAACCCGAGGATCACATTTCTCTTCCCTGCGCCCGTATCGGTAGGTACTGTCAGTGTTCACGTGGACGATTCGAACGGCTTTGGCGCCGTGCGGCCGCCGCTCAGCATTGAGGTTCTAGCCGAAACCGCTGGCGGCGGAATCACGTACTCCAATCTGTTTACGTTGACCGATCCGGTGTCGTCGGACCCGAAGTGGTACGACCTGAATGTTTCCGGTTTGACGTTGACATCCACGACAGACCGGTTGGTCGTACGGCTTCTCTATCGTGACGCATGGCTGCTCGCCGACGAAATCCGGTTTGATGACACGGTGCTCGGCGGCTCGCTCGTGGGAGGCGTTTCTGCGCCGACGACCTCCACTCCGGAGCCCGCCTCGGTTGTGCTTTGCGGTCTGGGCCTCGCCGGTCTCGCGTTCTGGAACAAACGGCGGCAGACGGTCCGTTAGTAGCGACCTGGGCTCCTAGTCGCGGAACGTAACTGCGGCGCTCGTAGACAGAATCGAAGAGTGTTTCTGAAACCGGGGCGACTTTTGCGGATAATCGGTCCGCCAATGTCCGCCCCGGCTCTCTTCGCGTGCCAGCGCGCAACGCGCAATCAAAAGCGCGATCTGATGCATGTTGCGCACTTCGTAATCGAGCCTCGGAGCGGTTTGCTTGGCCACCAACGGCGCCCCCTCCAGGGTTCCGATCGCTGTCCGGAGCGTTTCTCCGTCGCGCACCACACCTAAGTCGCGCCACGCAAGGGCGCGTAAATCGTATTCTGAAATCTCCGGGAATCGGGCCACTTCGACCGGTTCCGGTTCATACCGCAACGACCCCACCTGTTCCCGCATCGCCTTGCCCGATCGTGCTCCGAAAACCAAACCTTCCAGAAGCGAGTTGCTAGCCAGCCGGTTGGCGCCATGGACACCGGTCGAGGCCACTTCGCCGGCGGCGTATAGATTGGCTACGCTGGTTCGCCCGTCCAGGTCCGTACGTACCCCTCCCATCGCATAGTGCGCGGCTGGATGCACCGGCGCCGGTGTCGTCGCCAGATCGATGCCGAAGCGCATACACGTCTCGTAAATGCGCGGGAACCGGCTGCGGACCCGGTCAGCCTCAAAATGCGTGAGATCGAGAAACACATCCGCCGAGGCGGTCCGGTTCAGCTCCTGAATGATGGAGCGGGAGACCACGTCGCGCGGGGCCAGTTCGGCAAGTTCATGATAACGGCTCATGAAGCGCTCTCCGGCCGCGTTGCGGAGATAGGCGCCTTCCCCGCGCAGAGCTTCGGAAAGAAGAAAGCAGGGTGCGCCCGGCAGATGCAGCGCCGTGGGATGAAACTGAACGAATTCGATGTCGGCCACTTCCGCCCCGGCGCGGTAGGCGAGTGCAACGCCATCCCCGGTGGCGACATCCGGATTCGTGGTGGCCTGATAGACGCGGCCGAGACCACCGGTGGCGAGCAGAACCGCGCGCGTTGAGATGAACACCGACTGGCCGGACCAGGCGTCAAACGCGAGGGCGCCGGCAA
>JBGSME010000522.1:0-3215 GCA_041740335.1 Bryobacteraceae bacterium
GGAGATGCACTTCGGACCGAAGCCGCCCGCCGCGCCGCGGAGGAGGGCTCCGATATGGAGGAACTGTTCAGGAGCATGGCTAAGCGCGGCCGACAGTCTAACCTGAGCTTCTTCGCCTTTACCGCGACGCCGAAGCACAAGACCATGGCTTTGTTCGGCCGGAACGGCGAATCGGCGCACCGATACACCATGCGGCAGGCCATTGAAGAGGAGTTCATCCTCGACGTGCTGAAAAACTATACCAGCTACGCCGCCTACTACAACCTGCTGAAGGCTCGCGAAGATGATCCGAACGTGGAGCGCAAGAAGGCTGCCAAGGCGTTGGCTCGCTTTATGCGTTTGCACCCGCACAACATCGCGCAGAAAACGGAAGTGATGGTAGAGCATTTTCAAGCCTTCACGAGACACAAAATCGGCGGTCGCGCCAAGGCGATGGTGGTGACTGGCTCGCGGCTGGAAGCCGTGCGGTACAAGCAGAGCTTCGACCACTACATCAAGCTCCGGGGATATGCGATCAAATCACTCGTGGCATTTTCGGGAACGGTAAACGATGACAAGGTCGAGGGCGTCGAGTACACCGAGGAGGGAATGAACTTAGGGGTTCGCGAACGGGAGCTGCCTGAGAAGTTCGCCACTCAGGAATATCAGGTGCTCCTGGTTGCCGAGAAGTATCAGACCGGTTTCGATCAGCCGCTGCTGCATACGATGTACGTGGATAAGCGTTTGGCCGGGATTCAGGCGGTGCAGACCCTTTCCCGCTTAAACCGGATTCACCCCCTCAAAGAAGACACGTTTGTTCTGGATTTCGTCAATGACCGGGATGAAATCCGCGACGCGTTCAAGACCTACTACGAGGGTGCGGAGATGGGCGCGGCCGTCGACCCAGCACAGATGTACCAGCTTCGTGGGGAGCTCGATGCATCGGGTGTCTACCTGCGGGAAGAAGTGGACCGGTTTTGCGACGTGTACTTCAAGCCAAAGCACCGGCAGAGTCTCGCCGATCACCAAGCCATGAATGCCGCCTTGGACCCCGCGGTCTCGCGTTTCACGGTGCGCCAGCGCGATAACGAGGATGAAGCAGAGCTGTGGCGCGGCAAACTTCAGGCATTTCGGAACCTCTATGGCTTCCTTAGTCAGGTCATTCCCTATCAAGACACCGACCTGGAGAAGCTGTACGTCTTCTTGCGGCACCTTGGCGCGAAACTTCCCCGGCGCAGGACTGGCCCGGCCTATCAATTCGATGACGATGTAAAGCTCGAGTACTACCGCCTGCAGAAGATCAGCGAGGGATCGATCGCGCTAAGGGACGGCGCTGCGAAGCCACTGGACGGCCCGCGAGAAGTCGGCTCGGGGCTGGCGCGGGAGCAGGCCGTCGCCCTCTCGCAGTTGATCGACGTGTTGAACGAGAGGTTTGGGACCGATTTCAATCAAGCGGATCAGTTGTTCTTCGACCAGATCGTCGAAGTCGCAATGAGTGACGACGGCCTGAAGCAGGCCGCATCGGTCAACTCCGAAGACAAGTTTGAATTGGTAACGAAACAGCTCATCGAGTCGTATTTCGTCGAGCGCATGGATCAGAACGAGGGCATCTTCATTCGGTACATGAACGACCCTGTGTTCCAGAAGCTCGTCAACGTTTGGATATCGTCGGAGGCCTACCGAAAGCTTCGGGGTCAGGGCGCAACTGAGGCCTGATCGCGGAACGCCATTTCAGCGACTCGCGTTTGCAGCCCCCAGCACTGTCGTCGCATATGGTGTGGGTGATCGGCTGTGTTGGAATTCGGTAGGTCGATGAGCCAAGCCGCGCAGTCAATCGGTGAACCGCACTTTCACACCCGAGCCCAACAGTTATGGCATGCAATTTTCGGACTCGGGCCTTTCCGGCTATGCGCACTAGAACGGTTGTGTAGCGGCAATGGAGTGTGGGCCGACCGAGAAGGAGTCGAATGGAGATAACAATGCTGCAGGAGGTCTCGAATGACCCTGGTGCGGCGCACACACTGTGCACACTATACCTTCCAGGTCCCGCGCAAAGGCCCCACAAAAACGTGGTAGGCCCTGGGTCGGCCACTGATCAAAGCGAATCAGTGGCAGCCTGACTGCCATGCCGCCTTGCGGCGGGCCTTCGTCGCGGCGGGTGCTGGGACGGCAGCGGCTAAGTGGCGGACTGGTGCAAAAAACGGCTTCATCAACTTGGCTTGGCTGACTGGCCTTCGGTGCTCGACACCCTCGAAACCTAAGAACGCCGAATCTCCGTTGTTTGTCTCGATAGGTTGTGTGCCGATTGTGCCGACGGAGAAAATCGAGATCGTCATCGTCGTGCCGCTTAGGATGTCGCAAGAACTCAACGCACACGACATGCACGCTACGCCTTCGTCGCTCACTCGCGGTTGCCCGTCAGACCGAACTGGCCGCTTGGGAAGGCCGCTGATCTGGGGCGTCAGTGCCGCCGGCTGTTTCGACGACCGGTAAGCCACGCCTTCCTCGAGGGAGGTGTTGTGAGCCTGACTGGTTCCCGCTTTTGCCAACGAAAGACGCAGCGCTATCGGTCCAGGAGTGCACTCTTCTGATCCAGATCGATATCCTTCTCCCCGACCATCTGCTGCTCCCAGAATTCGCCGACCAGCAGTCCCGTCGGATGCATCTGGGTCCGGCCGCTGAAAACCAGCCGCACCTGATACCGGCAGACCATTTTCTCCGTCTGCTCGATCCGCTGCGACGACACGCGGTGAATCTCTTTCGCCCCGAAAACCTGATACGTCCACGGCATCCCGGGGACCGGCTCGATCGAGCGGATCTTCACGCTCGAAGTAATCGACTCCGCCTTCACCTTGCCGAGCGTATCGTCCTCGCGGAACTTGTTCATGGTGAACGTCCGGAAGTTCAGCGTCATCATGTTCAGCGCGTCGGCGTACTGGCGCTCGACATTCGCCGGTGTGTAGGTCAAGTAGGTTGTAAGGAATTTGCGCGCGACCGCGCGGCCCTCTACGTCCGACGGGGCGGGTCCATCCGGCGCCGCGGTCGAAGCCTTGATCGTTGATAGCACCCCCACACCCACCCTGACCACATCGCCACCCACTACGGTCGCCTCACCGGCTTGGTCAACCCGGACCACGACTGGAGGCTGGAGTCTTACGTAGGCAAACAGTGCCAGGGACCCGGTCGCAATGACGCCGCTGATCATCGCAATCACCGCCGACCGGTTTGCATAGGCC
>JBGSME010000523.1:0-3322 GCA_041740335.1 Bryobacteraceae bacterium
ACGATCTGCGCCAGCGCATCCACCACCCGGTGATGGCCCTTCCCCTCGCTCAGCCGCCCGGCCGAGAGCACCACTTTTCCCCTCTCCGGCAGGCCGAGCTTTCTCCGCATCTCCTGCTGCCCCCGCGGGTAGAACAGTTTGGCGTTAACCCCGTTGGAGATGGTGCGCGCCCGCCGCGGTTCAACGCCCAGCTCAAGCGAGAATTGCCGCAGCGATTCCGACACCGCAATGATTCGCGCCGCGTTTCGCAGCGCGCTCCCCATCGTGTGCCGCAACAGCCCCGCTTCCCCAAGCACGGTCTCGTTGCCCCGCAGCGTAACCGTATAGGGACACCGGAAGTACCGGCTCAACCACTGCGCCGCGGTTCCGTCGGGGTGGCCATGCTGGGCGTCGATGATGTCGAAACGGAAGCGGCGCCGCAGCGAGGCCAGATACGGCAGCATCCGTGCCGCCAGAAATCCGGCGTTGAACGCTCCTCCCAGCGGCGGATACAGCCATTTCGGATGCTCCACTTCCAGTTCGCGACCGGCGCTCCGCTGCGCCACCGAAAACGACTGAAAAAGCTTGCCGTGGGGATTGCCGTAATCCATCACCGGTATCGGCGCCACCACTTTCAAATCGGTGATTTCGGCCATCGCCGCCACCCGGGACCGGATGAACAGGCCGTGCCCCGGCTCCACCGGTGTCGGCCAGATACAGGTAAATGTAAGGATTTTAAGTCTTTCCATCCGCCGGAAAGGACCGAAGCCGGTCCCACGCTATATCGGCACTCTTCGTTGGATACGCCAGATCAGGACGATTAGCCGGTACTTCTTAGATTACCGATGGTACCAATAACCAGTACCCGGCCGCCGAAAACCCCCGCCCAGGGCCCGCATGCGCGCAGTAGAATGCGATCTACCTTGCTTGTCAGCACGGACTTGCCGCTCACGAATCGCTTCACCAGCATGTTGAAGTAATCATGCCGGTGAACCGTGTCCAACCGGCCCACGATCGCGGCGATGTCTTCCTCGTTCAGCTTCTGCTCATCTTCGGTGATGTAGGGCTTATCGGTGCCGTAGATCCGCCGCACCAGCCGTGGGTAAACGTTGTTCCGGACGAACCGCGAGTCCCGGATGTGCTGCAACCGGCGATGCGTGTAGATCTCGTTGACAATCAGCAGGCCGCCCGGTTTGAGAACCCGTTGAAACTCATCGAGGGTGCGCGGAAGGTCGACGTGGTGGAGAATATCCCGCGCCACGATACAGTCGAAGTTGTCCTCGGGGTAGTCCAGACTCTCCACCGGCATCGCCTTGCAGTACAGGGGGAGCTTCTCACGCCGCGACAATGCCCGGCAGATCTCGAGCGATTCCTCGCTCATATCCACCGCATGTACTTCGCAACCGTGTTTGGCCAGCCGCAAAGCATCGTGGCCGAAACCGCAACCGGGCACAAGTACCCGGGCGCCTGGCCCGATCTCTCCGGCGATGAAGCGCCACATTGTCCAATAGGCGTTCCACCAACGCCGTTGCTTGCCCTCGACGACGTCGTAACCGATCGGTTCGGTTAAAAGGCTGCGATGATTGGCGGCGTGTTCCCGATGATACTCGAGTTCCCGGATCTGCCGCTCCGTAAGGCTGCTGCGATCTATATTCGTCACTACAATCAATGGCCTTTGCAAAAAAGAACTTTCGACCCACAGTCCCTCGAAATACCCCTCGCAAAGATCAGTGCGGAATGTCTTCCAAGGATATCATGCCTCTCTCAGAATCCTTTCGAAAGACTCCGCGATATGACTCCAGGAGAATCGCTCCGATACCAGCCGCCATCCCGCTTCGCTCTGCCGGGCGTGCGCGCCGGCATCGCTCAGCAATCGCACGCATTCGGCGGCGAAAACCTCGGGGGTATCGGCGATGCGAATGTCGCTGCCGGGCGCATAATCCAGGCCCTCGGCACCAATCGTGGTGGACACCTGCGGGATCCCTGCCGCCATGGCTTCATAAATCTTCAACCGGGTACCCCCGCCGATGCGCAGCGGCACTACCGCGACGCGGGAATGCCACAGGTAGGGCCGGATGTCGGCCACCGTGCCGGTGACAACGATCCCCGGGTCGTTCTGCGCCAGAGCCAGAATCTCCGGCCCCGGTGTCCGTCCCACCACGGCCAGCCGCGTCTCCGGCAAACGAGCCCGGATCAGCGGCAGTACCTCGGCGCAGAACCATTGCACGCCATCGACATTGGGAATCCAGTCCATTGAGCCGGTAAACACCAGATCGGCTCCGCCATGCTGCACCGGCGGCAGCTCGGCCGGCCGCGCAAAGTAGTCGAGATCCACCCCGGTCGGCGTCGCCGTCACTCGCGTTGTCCCGAACCGTTCGCGCATTCTGGCCGCGTCGATGTTCGAAACCGCGATCACGTGCCTGGCGGCGTTGCATACGCGCTTCTCGAACGCCTCCATTCGCGCCGCCTGCTTGCGCAGATACGCCTTCCGCGCGCTTCCGGTGGCGTGCTCGGCCATCCGTTCCCAGATCACGGTTTCCACGTTGTGCTGGAACACGACGGTACGGCTCAGATCACCCAGATTGACCGCCGTCGTCAAAAAGTCGCACACAATCGAGTCGAACCGGTGTTCCGACACCAGCCGCTCCACCAGTGCGCGCATCGGCCGGGAAACATCGCGCTCAATGGTCAGCGGCAGATCCGAAACCAGGTTGCGCAAAAACTGCGGGACGAACGCAAGGGATCGCCGGCTCGGCAGTACATGTGGAATTCGGTACGCCGCCGAAGTGTACTCCGGCAGCCGTGCCACCCCGGATTCCTGCCCCGGCAACTGGAACGTCGCAAAGTGAATCTCATGTTTGCCATGCAGCTCCCGCAATGTCCCGAGCGACCGAATCTGGGCGCCTTTATTGGTTGGGTGCAGTAGGAAAGGGCTGATCCAAAGAATTTTCACAGTGTAGAACCCGGCATGCCACCAGCATGCCATCACGACGGGACGGCACGCCAGCGCGTCCCAATTTCGAACCTTCGGCCGTTCAGCCTCAAAACTTTAGCCGCGCCGCTCATTTCAGCGAACCACCGTATCGGAATCGACCTCCACGGTCCAGTGCCGCTCCACGGCCCCGCGGACCCGCACCTCATACTTCCCCGCCGGCAATCCCCGCAGCTCGAACCCTCCCTGCTCCACTCTCGCCGATGCCGAAACCGGACCTTCCGCATACGCAACCGCCGGATGGAACGACCACCATGGCGCCGCGGCCACGCCCCGGATTCGGAATCCCCCGGTCCGGATATGGCTGCTCCAACCGCGCCGCACACTCACCGGCGCAGCTCCCGCCGCGGC
>JBGSME010000524.1:0-3265 GCA_041740335.1 Bryobacteraceae bacterium
AATCCTGCCGGCGCAGCCTTCCCCAGCCTCAAGACCGGCGCTCACCGCCAATCACCCCGTCGCCACGCTTAACGGCAAACCCGTTACCGCCGGCGCCGTCGAGGCTATGCTGCACGGCGCACCGCCTCTCGCCCTGCAATCGGCCAGAACCGATCCAAAGAACTTCCTCGTCTGGACCTACGCGATGGACAAGCTCTCCGCCGAGGCCGTGAAAAAGCAACTGGACCAGAAGTCTCCTCACAAAGACCGTGTCCAGTGGTCCCGCAACCAGGTCCTCATGATGGCCGCCATCGAAAAACAGAAGCGTGATTCGGCGCCCACCGAAGCCGATGCCAAAACCTGGTACCACGACAATGCGCATGAGTTCGGCTCCGCCCGCGTCCGTATCATTTATGTGGCCTCTCTCGAAGGGAAGGAATCCGAGGCCAAGGCAAAGCTCGACCGTGTCCTCGCCAAGCTCAAATCCGGAGCCGACTTCGCCTCCGTCGCCCGCGCCGAATCCGACGACGACATCACCGCTCCCTCCGGTGGCGAATTCGGCCCCATCGACAAGACCAGCAAGATCCACATCGAGCTCCGCAAGAAAATCTTCGCCACCAAAGCCGGCGCCTACACCGAACCCATTTCCCAAACCGCCGGTCACTATATCTTTCAGATGGTCAGTCTCGATCTCAAACCCTTCGACGAAGTGAAAGAGGAGATCATTGCCAAACTCAGCGAAGAGCGCGCCGGGGTGTGGATGGCCGAACAACGGCGCAACGCCGAAGTGAAACTCCTGAACGCAGCATTCTTCCACGCGATGATGATCAAGTCGTTGGCATCGCAGGCCGGAATCGCCCAGAACCCGGGCGCTGAGGAAGAGATCAAACCTGAAAGCGTCCTTGCCACCCTCGGCGGCAAAGACCTCACCGCCGAAGAGTTTACCGGCTTGATGATGGCCGTCCCCCCACAGATCCGTACCAACGCGATGCAGCAGGCTTTGCCCTTCCTTGAGCAGGTCACCCTCATGCGCAACCTCGCCGCGCTCGCCGAAAGCCAGGGCATCGATAAACAGCAGCCCTTCGCCGGGCGGCTCCGCTACAACCGCAACGAGATCCTTACCCAGGCCGCCGTCGACGACTACAACAACAACATCGTCGTCGACCCCGACGCGCCGAAAAAAGAATACGACAGCAATCCAGCCCGCTTCCGGTTCGCCAAGGTCCGCGCCCTCTACATCGCCTTCAGCCTCACTCCGCCTCCTCAGACCGACCCCACCGCCAAGAAGATCCTCAACGCCGACGAAGCAAGCCTCCGCGCCGAGGAAATTCTCAAGGACCTGCGCGCCGGCGCCGACTTCGCCACCACCGTTAAGGACTACTCCGACGACGAGGCCTCCCGCGAGCGCGGCGGCGAACTCCCTCTCATGACCGCCACCGATCCCAAAATTCCAGACGCGATCAAACAGCCCGTCTTCGCCGCCAAAGCTGGCGATATCGTCGGGCCCGTCCAACTCTCCAACGGCTTCTATCTCGTGAAAGTGGAAGACGTCGGCACCCGTCCCTTCGCGGAAGTGAAGGATCAGATCTACGAGGAACTTCGCGCCAAAGAGTTTCAAGCCTGGTTCCAAGGCGTACGCGACAGCTTCCAGGTGGAAATTACAGATCCGGCCGCCTTCGCCCAAATCGTTCCGCCCGAAACCGCATCCGAACAAAAGTAATGGCATCAGCGCAACGGTTGCGCCCCCTCGTCCCGGCCGCCGCCCCAATCCAATGGGAGCACGATATCGAAGTCCGCTTTCACCCATCCCTCAAAGCGGCAAACGGCGACGAAGTGCATGCCGCCAGCCACATGCGCCGCCGGTTGGTGATTCTCGACGACGCGCTCCGCCGCAGATCCACCGAACTCCGCCGCATCGCCGTTCATGAGGCCTTCCACTTCGTGTGGATCCGCCTCGGCAACCCCGCCCGCCGTTCGTTTGAGCAAATCCTGCTCGCCGAATCCACACGCGGCGCTCGCGGCGAACTTGGCTGGTCCGCCGAAGCTCGAAAGCGAACGCTCTCCCCTTTCGACGCCCGTAACCGAACCCTCGCCTGGCGCGAATACGCCTGTGAGAGCTTCTGCGATACCGCCGCCTGGCTCTACGCCGGACTCAGCCGGCACTCCGAATTTACCCTCGCCGCCCGCTTTTGCCGGCAACGGAAAAGCTGGTTCGAGCATCAGATAGAGAGAAGGAAGTTTATCCTCTGAGCGTCCTGGATATAATGAACAACGTGACATTCCATTCGTCCCGCATGGCGCTTGCCGCCGCCGTCGCTGTCCTCGGCTTGGCCTGCTCTTCCTCGTCTCCCGTTCGCGCCGCCGTCAAACCGGAAAAGGATCGCAAAGCCGCGCCGGCTTTCTCCCTTAAGGACTCCATGGGCCGAACCGTGACCCTCGCCGAGTACAAAGGAAAAACCGTGCTCCTCAATTTCTGGGCCACTTGGTGCGGACCCTGCAAAATCGAAATCCCCTGGCTCATGGAGTTCGAGCAGAAATACAAGGACAAAGGCTTCGCCGTCCTCGGCGTGTCTCTCGACGAAGAGGGTTGGGACGTTGTGAAACCCTATCTCGAACGTACCAAAGTCAACTACCGCATGCTCTTGGGCGACGACATGGTCGCGCAGTTGTACGGCGGCGTGGATTCCCTCCCCACCTCGTTTATCATCGATCGCCAGGGACGTATTGCAGCCACCCACGTTGGCCTCGTCAGCAAGAGCGTTTATGAAAAGGATCTGGATGCCATACTCGGACTTCGCGCGGAAAGCTCTTTGGGTCGTGTGCCCGCTGTTGCTGTCGGCGCACCTCGCAGCGCAAAGTAGCAGCGGCATTCTCCGCGCGCTTCCCGCTCCCCGCCTCGCCATCAAGGCCGGCGCTTCCGCCGCGTCCAAAGTCAGTTTCCGTCTCACGCCCGGCTACCACACCAACAGCAATACGCCCAGCGACGAATACCTCATCCCGATGAAACTCTCCTGGGACGCCGCGCCCCTCCAACTGGAAGGCGTCGACTACCCGAAAGGCCAAATGGAGAAATACACATTCTCTGAAAAGCCGCTCTCGGTCTATACCGGAAACTTCGAGATCTCCTCGCGCTTCAAAGCCCCCCCCTCGGCGCCAAAGGGTCCGCACACCATCAAAGGGAAACTTCGCTTTCAAGCCTGTAGCGACACCACCTGCTATCCGCCCAAGACCATCACAGTCGAACTCGACGTTCAGATCCAATAGCCGTGCGTCGGCTGCTCATTCG
>JBGSME010000525.1:0-5555 GCA_041740335.1 Bryobacteraceae bacterium
GGCTTGATGTCTACTGGCTGGAAGAACCGCTGCCGCGCTATGATTTCGCCCAACTCGCTGAGCTCAATCGAAACGTTGCAGTCCAGTTAGCCGGTGGCGAAAACAACCGCGGGCTGCACGAGTTCCGCCAGATGTGCGAAGCCGGGGTTTACGATGTGCTGCAGCCAGAGCCGCTGGTGACGGAGGGGATCACCGGCGTGCGCAAGGTGGGCGCGTTAGCCGAAGCATATGGGAAACGGATTGTGCCGCACCACGCCGGCGGCAGCATCGGCACCATCGCAACACTGCACTTGACGGCGTCGTGGCCGCACGCACCATTTTGGGAACTGCTGCACGATCCGCCGGTGGGCTCCCATGAGCACCGGTTCGCGATATTCCTCAATCCGCCCCGGCTCGGTAAAGACGGCAGCTTCGACGTGCCCCGCGGGCCAGGGCTCGGCGTGGAGATCAACCCGGATCTCATCGCGCGGTAGCGGACGCCCCGGTCCATATGACTCGCGTGACCCATGCGCGTGACCCATGCTTGCTCCGCTGTTCGTATCAGCGTAAGCTGAATGGTCGCTGGCCCTGGTAGCCGACCGCCGGCCATGGAGTACCCGGAAATGACGATCACCCGCCGTACGTTCACCCCCTTGTTGGCATCCGCCTTCGCCGCTTGTTCCAACGAAAAGACCGCGCCCGAACAAGCCGCCGCGCCAAAGTTCGAGCCGTCTTGGCCCTCGATTCAAAGCCACAAAGCCCCGCAGTGGTTCGACGACGCCAAGCTTGGCATTTTCGTCCATTGGGGGCTCTATTCAGTCCCCGCCTGGGCCACGCCCCTCGGTGAGCTTGGCTCCGTCGACTGGAAGGTCTGGTTCAAAAACAACCCCTACGCGGAGTGGTATCTCAACTCGCTCCGCATCGCTGGCTCGCCCACGCGCAAGCATCACGACAAGACCTACGGGAAGAACTTTGACTATTACCAGTTCGTCGGCAAGTTCAACGAGCAGACCGCCAAGTGGGACCCCGCCGCCATGGCCAAGGTTTTCGCCGGCGTTGGCGCGCGCTACGTCGTGCTCACCACCAAACACCACGACGGTTTCACCCTGTGGCCTTCGAAGATCGAGAACCCGCACGCCAACGGTCGCACGCTGCACTCGGCCCGCGACATTGCCGGAGACATGGCGCAAGCCGTGCGCGATGCCGGCATGAAAATGGGGTTCTACTATTCCGGCGGCCTGGATTGGACCTTCACCGCGGAACCGATCGAGACCACCGAACAAGTGCGGGGTACGGTCATCCACACCGAGGAATTCGCGCGTTACGCCGACGCACACTGGCGCGAGCTGATGGAGCGCGCCCACCCCGCCATCTTGTGGAACGATATTGGATACCCCAGGCAGGGCGGTCTCGAGCACATCTTTGCCGAGTTCTACAACTCGACGCCGGACGGCTTGATCAACAACCGCTTCGAGACCGGTATCAAAGGCGATCCGCCGCGGCATCACGATTTCGTCACGCCCGAGTACGCCAAGATGGACGCCATCACCAACTACAAGTGGGAGACTTGCCGCGGTCTCGGCTTCTCCTTCGGCTACAACGCCGTCGAAGGCGAGAAGCAAACCATCGCCGAGGATAAACTGATCCAGTTGCTGGTCGACATCGTCAGCAAGAACGGCAACCTGCTGCTCAACGTCGGGCCGCTGCCCGACGGTTCGATTGCCGCGATTCAGATGGACCGCCTACGGGCGTTAGGATCCTGGCTCGACACCAACGGCGAAGCGATCTTCGGCACGCGGCCTTGGGAGCGGGCTGACGCCAAAACCACCGGCGGAACCGACGTGCGCTTCACGCGCAAAGGCGACGACGTGTACGCGATCGTCTTCGGCGATCCGGCCGGCAAGGACGTCACAATCCCAGGCGCACCCGCAGGCAAGGTTTCGCTGCTGGGCAGCCATGCCGCGGTCGAGTCGAACATGGCGGGCGGCGCGCTCACCGTGAAGATGCCGGCCGAACTGCCGTCGAAGCACGCCCAGACATTGAAAATCGCCAAAGCCTAAACGCGGCGTGCCGGCAACGGCGGGGTCCGCAGGGCCTACCCGCGCGGCGCACGCTTTTGAAAGAATCAAGGGCATGAGACGTTTTCCGCGAAGGCATCTGCTCGGCTGCTTGGCTGCGGCCTCTCTCCCCGGAGCACAACCCCCGCCGCCCGCTGACACCAAGCGCACCATCGGGGTGCCGCTCAAGATCACCAAGGTGGAGCCCGTAATCATACGCTCGCCGAACGAGAATAAGCCGGAATCCGAAATCGTGCGTATGACCCCGCTCGCCGCCGAGACCGAGGACATCGGGATCTGGCGCCGCCTCGAACGCGCCGAGCCCTCCCGCAGCTCCTATCAAACCTGTCTCGTCAAGATCACCACCGATCAGGGCGTATACGGTTGGGGCGAAGGCCACGCGGTCACCGCGCCGCGCATCGTACGAACCATCATCACGGACCTCTTCGCGCCTATCCTGATCGGACAGGACGCGCGCAACGTCGAAGCCATCTTCGAAAAGCTGTATTCCACCGAGCGCCTCCGCGGCCACAACTCGGGCTTCTGGATGTGCGCCATCGCCGCCATCGACATCGCACTTTGGGACCTCGTGGGCAAAGCGGCCGGCCTGCCTGTCTATCAACTATTGGGAGGCAAGTTCCGCGACCGTATCCCCACCTATCAAGGGGTGGGCGGGCGCGACCCTTCGCAGATGCGCGAGAACGTCGCGCGGCTGCTCGAAACCGGATATACGGTGCAGAAAATGAGCCTCGCCAAGGGCTCGCAGAACACACGCGATTTCAACCTCGTCCTCGCTGCCGCGGAGGTGCTCAAGGGCAAAGGACAAATCCTCGTCGATTCCCTCGGCGCTTACACACTGCACGAGGCCACCCTGGTGGGCCGCAAGATGGATCAGGTCGGCAACGTCGGCTGGTGGGAAGACGTGCTGATGCCGGAGGATATCGACGGCTATGCGCGGTTGGCCGATACACTCGACGTTCCCATTTGCGCCGGCGAACAATATCACACGCGCTTCGACTTCCGCGACCTGTTCGAGCGCCGCGCCGCCGACATCGTCAACCCCGACCCCTGCCGCACCGGAATCACCGAGAGCAAGCGCATTGCAATCCTCGCCGACGTCCACGACGTCCTATGGTCGCCCCATTCGAGCATGGGCTCGGCGCCGTATCGCGCCGCGGCGCTCCACCTTTGCGTCGCAACACCCAACGCCGTGATTCTCGAAGGAGGCGAAAGCTACAAGGGCCCCTTCGGCAATCAGTTATTGCAGGAACCGCTGGACTACAAACCCGGCTCCGCGGCGCCTTCAGACCGGCCAGGCCTCGGCGTAGACTTCGACCCCAAGGAGCTCGCCAAGGTTACCGTCCGGGTTTGAGGTTGCCGAAGCGCGGCATCAACTCTTCTGTGCGATCTTCGCCCACGTATCCCGCAGCCCAATCGTCCGGTTGAATACAGGCCGTTCCCCCGTACACTCCCGGTCCGCGCAGAAGTAACCGATCCGCTCGAACTGGAACAGCCCGCCGGGCGCGGCTTCCCGAATCGACCGTTCCCCCTTGGCCACACGAACTGCAAGCGAATCCGGATTCAGCAGCTCGGTGAAGTCGCGGCCGGATCCATCCGTTGACGGGTCTTCGCGAAACAGGTTCCCGTAAAGCCGCGCTTCCACATCGACGGCATGTTCCGCCGACACCCAGTGTATGGTCGACTTCACCTTGCGGCCGTCCGGCGTCGTGCCTCCCCGCGTGGCCGGATCGTAGGTGCAATGGACTTCCACTACCTCGCCCGCATCGTTCTTTACGACGCCGGTGCAAGTCACCAGATAGGCATAACGCAGCCGGACTTCGCGGCCGGGCGAAAGGCGGTAGTATTGCTTCGGCGGATCTTCGCGGAAGTCATCACGCTCAATGTAAAGCTCCCGCGAGAAGGGCACCGTGCGTGTGCCGGCCGTGGGATCTTCAGGATTGTTCACCGCCTCCATCTCTTCGGTTTGGCCCTCGGGGTAGTTGGTGACCACCAGCTTCACCGGGTCGACAACGGCCATCACGCGAAGAGCGCGCTTGTTCAGATCTTCGCGGAGCGCATGTTCCAGTTGACCCAGTTCGATCACGCCGTTGGTCTTCGACACCCCGATGCGGCCACAGAAAGTTCGGATCGATTCCGGGGTGTAACCGCGGCGGCGCAGACCGCTCAGGGTCGGCATCCGCGGGTCGTCCCATCCGGTGACGAAGCCCTTCTGGACCAGCGTGAGCAGCTTGCGTTTGCTCAGTACCGTATTCGTCAGATTGAGACGGTCAAACTCGATCTGGCGGGGCGCGTAGATGCCAAGAGCCGCAAGGCACCAGTCGTACAGAGGGCGATGATCCTCGAATTCCAGCGTGCAGATGGAATGCGTGATTCCTTCGATCGAGTCGGACTGGCCGTGAGCATAATCGTACATCGGATAGATGCACCAGGCGTCTCCAGTCCGGTGATGGTGAGCGCGCAATATGCGGTAAAGAACCGGATCGCGCATGTTGAAATTGGGCGACGCCATATCGATTTTCGCGCGCAGCGTTCGCGATCCATCCGGAAACTCGCCGGCACGCATGCGGCGGAACAGGTCGAGGTTCTCCTCGGCCGTTCGATTGCGCCACGGGCTTTCGGTGCCCGGTTCGGTGGGCGTGCCCCGATACTCGCGTACCTGGTCCCCGCTGAGGTCGCACACGAAAGCTTTGCCGCGTTCGATCAGCAGTTCAGCCCAGTCATAGAGCTGGCCGAAGTAATCAGAGGCGTAGAAGAGACGGTCTTCCCAATCGAATCCGAGCCAGCGGACATCTTCGATGATGGACTCAACGTATTCGGTCTCTTCCTTGGAAGGATTGGTGTCGTCGAAGCGCAGGTTGCACTTGCCGCCAAATTCCTGGGCGAGGCCGAAATTCAGGCAGATCGACTTGGCGTGGCCGATGTGAAGATAACCATTCGGCTCCGGTGGAAAGCGCGTGTGGACCCGGCTCTGGTTCTTGCCCGTACGCAAGTCTTCGAGAATGATGTCGCGGACGAAACTGGACGGGCGTTCTGGTTCGGCGGTGCCAATGGCGCCACGTTCTTCGGGAAGCATTTACCCAGTATAGAGAGTGGATCGGTATTCGCCGAATCGTGGTGCGCGCACCACGGGCTTGCTAGTGGAGCCCGGCGGCCCCTCGCACTTCCAGATTCCGGAATGATGCCGAATTGCCGGTTACCGGGAGGCCGACATCCACCTTGTCGACATCCACCCCAGGATCCTCGCCACCCGCCATCGGCCCGTCATCCACTCGCGCTTCCATCCGGGCCCCGTGGACCGTAACCACCAGACGATGCCACGCGCTGCCGGCGATCGGCATGGCCTGCTTTGCCAACACGCGCGCCGGTTCGGTGGACTTCGCATTCATCTTGTCGCGCTGCACGGTGAAGCCGTCGGGCCGCACAATCACCCGGCAGGCGTGCCCTTCCTTGCGGTTGAGGCTCAAGCTGAGTTGGCGCGCGCCATCGAGGCGGAACTCC
>JBGSME010000526.1:0-6802 GCA_041740335.1 Bryobacteraceae bacterium
CATGTGCACTGCCCTGCGTTTGCCTGCCGCGCGTGGCTTTTCAGCAGGCTGATTGCATGCCCGCATGCTCGGGCCTGCCCGTTGCGCGCCTTGGTCTCGGCCCTTGGTTGGCTGCATTGTGCCCTGCCCTCCAGGAGGGCAGGTGCGGCCCCGCCGATCCGTAGTTCAGTCCTTCCCCTGCATCCGAACCAGGGCCTGCTGCGAGGCGCCGACACCGAGGTTGGCCGGGATCGGATCGATGGTCGCGGGGATGCTGATCGAAGTTGCGCCGGAGAGGAGCCGGTAGCGGACACGTCCGGGGGGCGATGCGATTTCGTTGCCCTGGTTCGAGACAGTTCGCCGAACGATGAATGAGCTGCCGGGATCGGTAGCGCCGGCGGCGATTTCCACCGAGGGGATGACCAGATCCGGTTGCGGCTTCAGGATGTGGTGTTCGCGGTAGACCTCGCTCACGTGATTGATCAACGCTGGATTGCGGGCCTTCATGCCGTCCCAGAATTCGTGAATGGTGCGAGCGTGATTGTGGAAGCCGCCGGCGTTGGGGTCATACAGACGAATGGTGTCGAAGATAGTGCGGAAGGGAATGGTGACGCTGTCACGGCGGCCTGGGCCGCTCTCGCCGGGGAAGGCGGGATCGTTGGAGTGCTGATCGTCGTTCGCGCTATCGGTAAGGTCGTTGAGGATGTTGGCGACAAAGAGCTCGATCTGATCAAAGGGGCCGGTGACCGGAGCACCCAGATCGTCCAGATGGAAGTGGTTCTCGAAGTTGAAGAAATTGGCGCGTGGAATCGCGTGTCCGGCGTCGCGCATGACGGCCGTTGCGAAGAATTCCGCGAAACCCTCGCTCCAAGCCAGTTCAGGGTTGATCGAGCTGAACAAGGAGTGCCTTCTAGCCGCTGCGAGATCGCTAAACTGGCTCATGAAGTGGTGGCCGTACTCGTGGATGGCGGTGTTGATCGCGAGTAGGGCCCCCTCATCGACCTCGTCGAATTCGGTGATGTACTCGACGTTAATGATATTGGTGACCGGGTTGTAATAGGACCCAAGGATGGTGGGTTGGGGCCACTCCATGGTCACTTTCGGCATACTCACTCCGGCATTGTTGGTGAGGAACTGCCTTGCCTCAATGATCGCGTTGTACATGTGGCAGGCGAGCAGACGCTCACGGTCAGCCACGTCGAAGCGAATGTTGGTGAAGTAGACGGTGGCGTTGTTGGTGTTGTTGAACACGCGCGAATCTGTGTGCTCATACGGGCCGGCGAAAGAGGACCGGGGCTTGATTTCAAGCGCGGCGGACTTCAATTGGACGACGGCATAGAGATCGGGATAATCGTTGAAGCCAACGTCGTAGCAGGAGCCGCTTACCGAGAAGCTGCCGTCGTTGCCGGTGACGCCGCTGGCGCATTCGTTGTCGCCGAGGGGATCCTTATCCATGATCTTGACGGTGGCGTTCTTCAAAGGGATCTGGGTAGTAACACCGTCGACGGTGTGCGGAAAGGTGACGTTTCCGTTGGCGGTGAAGGTGCCGGTGGCGCGGCGCGGGCCACGTTTCCCGATCACGGCCGGCGGGGGCGCAAAAGGGGCGGGGAAGACGTTGAGAGTGAAGTCCTCGGCTTCGAAGCCGGCTTCGAGCAAACGTCCGCGCAACGGCTGGACGTTGCCGGAGACCGGCGTGGCGCGGTAGCGGAGTTCCACTTTCTGGCCGGGTTCGAGGCGGCCGTTCCATTTCAATGGTCCGGACTCGATGGTCCATTCCGAGGTGGCGACGATTTCGAACTGGACGTCGCGCGCTTCGCGTGAGCCGGATTCGATGAGTGCCACCACGTTGGCGGGTTGGCGGGCCTGCCATTGGTTGAATGTGGCTATGGAAGCCTTTGCGTGTTCGGCAACGCCGGCGTGTGCTGGTGTAACACCTGTTACAAGAGCGATGAATAGTGCCGCTGCGGGCATTTGGATTCGTGTGGTGAGTAGCATGAGATTGCCTCCTGTTCGAAGGTAACCGGGGAGGGGGCGCGGAATCCTCAGCGAGATGTCAGGCTTAAGTAAGTGTTCTCTCACCGACAGATGCGGCGCGGGCAGTTAGCTGCAAAAATAGCATGATGCTGACGAATCTTCCGAATGGAGCCCATCCTGTGGAGGGGAACGCTTCGAGCGCCGTCCGGGTGCTGATTTACGAAGATCTGGAGTGCGCCGATTGCGCGGCATTCGGGGAAATGCTGGACCGCGATCTGTTGCCGCGATATGGAGCCGAAGCGGCGTTTGAGCGGCGCGACTTTCCGCTGCCCAAGCACACTTGGGCGCGTACGGCGGCGGTGGCGGCGCAGTTCTTCGATCGGGAGGCTCCGGGACTGGGGTTACGGTTCCGGCGATGGACGCTGGACCAAATCCTTGACATCCATGCCGGCGAGTTTGCGGAGTTCCTCGGGCGATTTGCGGTAGAGAACAATGTGGACCCAGCGCGCGCGGCAGCATCGCTTTCCGACGCGGCGCTGATTGCGAGCGTGGACGCCGGTTATCAGGAAGGCGTGGCGCGGGGTGTCCGGCGAACGCCGACCGTGTTTGTGATGGAGGAACCGTTTATCGAGAGGTTCACGCTGGACTCGATCTCGAAGGCGATTGAATCCGCCGTGCAGGGGGTGAGCGGTTGAGCGCCGCCGAAGGGCGCCCGGTGGCCATCGTTACCGGCGCCAGCCGCGGCATCGGGCGCGGGATTGCGGAGGAATTGGCGTCGACGCACCGGGTGGTAGCGACATACAAAGGCCGGTTGGATGCAGCGGAATCTTTGCGTGCGGCAACCGGTTGCGAGATCTTTCAGTGCGATGTGGCATCGGCGGCGGATCGAACCGGGCTGATCGCATTTACACGGGAGAGGTTCGGCCGGCTGGACTTATTGGTGAACAACGCGGGCATCTCACAGCGCGAGCGCGCCGATGTGTTGGACGCCAGCGAGGAGAGCTTTGACGAACTGATCGGGACTAACTTGAAGGGTCCGCATTTTCTGACGCAGCTAGCGGCGCGTTGGATGCGTGAGCAGGGCAGCGGGCGGGTGGTTTTTGTTACTTCGATTTCTTCTTATACCGCGAGCGTGAACCGCGCCGAGTACTGTTTGTCAAAGGCGGCGCTGAGCATGAGCGCGCAGCTCTATGCGCAGCGCCTGGCGCCGGAGGGAATCCTGGTTTTCGAGATCCGGCCGGGGATCATACGCACCGATATGATCGCCAAGGTAGAGCAGCAATACGAAGAGCGGATTGCCGCGGGGTTGATTCCACAGCGCCGCATGGGCGAATCGCGGGACGTGGCGCGCGCGGTCCGCGCGATCGCCGATGGGTTGCTTGACTACGCCGCCGGACAAGTGTTGAACGTCGACGGCGGTTTCCACATGCGTGGGTTGTAGCTGGTTGTGTCTAGCGCTACGCCATGACGAAGTCTTCCGCCGATTTCGGAAGGGAGCCGCCGAGTTCGGGCACGCCGATGGCGGATTCATGCATCGCCATGCGGTTCTCGATGCCTTTCACGCCCGGGATGAGGCGCAGGCCGAAGAGCACACGATCCACTTCGTCGACGAGGACATGACCGGTGAGGACAACGTCGCCGGCGACCGATCCGACGCCGATGGCGTGCGGGTGAGTGCTGAGGCGGCCGATTTTGGTCCGCACGCGCGCGACGATCTTGCGATCGTCGGCCGGCTGGGGATCGAGCCTGGACTCCACTGTGGCTTTGAGGCCCTGGGCACGGTTGGAGACATCGGTCAACACGCCTTCAACCGCTTGCTTGCCATGACGAACGGTACTGGCGGTCTTATCGCGCACCAGTGTCCTGCGCGCTTTGCCCCGGTCCGGGTCAAAATAGTACATCACCATGGCACCGGCGCCGGCCGCGGCGGCGATTCCGCTGGCGAGGCATGCGGCGGTGAGCCATGTGGACTCATTGGCTTCGCAGCTTGTGAGAAGATCCGAGCCCTCGAACTCCGGTAGGAGTTTCTCTTGAACTTGTTTGTTCATGTCGCACCTCTACTGGGGATGATGCACGTGGATGGCCGCAACGGCAGGATGGCACTCCAGTTGCGGCTTGAGAGTTGTGATGCCGCTATTCGTTCGAGGTACGCTTTGGTTGGGCCTCTACGCCCATTTGGTGATTCTTCCTTTAGCGATCGCCGCTTTGTGGCCGGGCGAGGAACAATTCCCCATGCCGGCCGCCGATGCCTGCGGTTACCTCGGTTTCACGATCATGGCGCTCGAGTTTTCGCTGATCTCCAAAGTCCATTCGGTTTCGAGCGCGTTCGGGCAAGATGCTTTGCAGCGTTTTCACCGCTCGATGGGGCTGGTTGCCACGGTGCTGATCGCGATCCATGCCGCGGGCATGTTGCGTGGGGGCTACCCGTTGGAGTGGCTGAATCCATTGGACGGCGAATCGCCATGGGCGATGCGCTGGGGCGCTTTCGCGGCATGGGCGGTGTTCCTTCTGGTGGCTCTTTCGCTTGGCCGCAAGCTCTTTCGCATCCCTTATCAATGGTGGCAATTCACGCACGGCACGCTTGCCGACTGCGCGATCCTGCTGGCTCTGGCGCATATGATCGTGCTCGGCGGGTTCGCGGCCACGCGCCCGATGCAGGCGGTGTTGGCCGGATACGCGGTTCTCACGGTGGGAATGCGGCTATGGTTCAAGGTGGCCAGGCCGCTGCGCCTTTGGTCCCGCCCGTGGGAGGTAGCGTCGAACAGGCCTGAGCACGGCGATTCGCGGACGCTCGTTTTGAAGCCGGTAGGTCACGAGGGATTCACGTTCGAGCCGGGGCAGTTCGCGTGGCTCAGTTCCGGGCGCAGTCCGTTCCATGGCGACGGGCATCCGATTTCGATGTCGTCGGCGGCGAACGACGAGCCTGGCCAACCGGTGGAGTTTACGATCAAGAATTTCGGTGATTGGTCCGGCGGAGTGGTGCCGAAATTGAAAGCAGGGAGCCGGGTTTGGGTGGATGGACCCTATGGCGTCTTCTCACCCGATCGCGACGAGGGACCGGGCTTCGTTTTCATCGGCGGCGGCGCGGGCATCACGCCGCTCTACTCGATGTGCCGGACGATGGCGTTGCGCGGCGACCTGCGTCCGGTGCTGCTGTTCTTCGGCGGCCACGACCTGGCGAGCCTGACTTTTCGAGAGCAACTGGATGAACTGACGTCGCGCATGAACCTACGCGTGATCTATGTGCTCGAACGGCCGCCGGCTGACTGGCGAGGAGAACGCGGGTATATCGATGCCGCGGTGTTGCGGAAGTACCTTCCGCTGCGTTACCAGCGATATCAGTATTTCGTTTGCGGACCGGAAGCGATGATGGACGCGATCGAAACCACGCTGCCGGGGATTGGGGTTCCGCGGGACCGTATTCACACGGAGCGGTTCGTGATGATCTGAGGTGTGGTCCTGTGTGGGCGCAGAAACGGGGACTGTCCCCATTTTCGCTAAGCTGCTGGAATTACACAACTATTACAGTGTCCGCGACGGAAATCGGGTAGCTTGGACTTAGCGCAGCCGATGTAGGAGGAAGCGCGCGACTTTCGAACAAGGAGCATCTGATTTCCCGTGACCAAGCCGACCGGATCCAAGCAACAGCATGTCTTTAACTGGCCTACTATTATTGCCTTGGCGTTTATCCACGCGGGCGCCGTGGCCGCATTCTTCTTTATTGACTGGAAGGCGATTGCAGTGGCGGCGGTGATGTATTTTCTTTGCATCAGTTGGGGAATCGGAATGGGGTACCATCGGCTGCTGACGCACCGGTCGTACAAAGTCCCGCGTTGGATCGAGTATCTGTTCGCCGTTCTTGGGACGATGACGCTCGAGGGCGGGCCGTTTTTCTGGGTGGGGACGCACCGGATCCATCATCAGAATTCGGATCAGGAAGGCGACCCGCATTCGCCGCGCGACGGAGCCTGGTGGTCCCATATCGGGTGGATTATTCTCGGCAAGGGACAGCACAACGAGGTCGACTACTTCCGCCGGTACGCGCCCGACATGACGCGGAACCGCTTCTATGTATGGCTGAACACGTATCACTATGTGCCGCTGATGATCTCGGCGGTGCTGCTGTTTGCCTGGGGCGGATGGCCGGCGTTTCTGTGGGCGGGCTGCCTTCGCGTGGTGGTCAGCCTGCACTCGACGTGGGCGGTGAATTCGGCCACGCATATGTGGGGCAACCGGCGTTTCATCACCAAGGATGATTCGCGGAACAACTGGTGGGTGGCTCTGTTGACGTTCGGCGAGGGGTGGCACAACAACCACCACGCAAAGCCCAACTCGGCGCGGCATGGGCTGGCGTGGTATGAACTCGATATAACGTGGCTACAGATCAAGGCGCTCGAAAAGCTGGGGATCGCCACCGGCGTGAAGGAAGCGAGCGTCCGTGATGCGGCGGTCGAGGGCGTTCGCGCCGCGGCCTAATCAGCGCACCTCGGGCACCCGGTTCTGCGCCGAGACGGTGGGTTCGGCTTTCTCCCCGGCTTGCAGGCGATACTGGCGCGCTTTCTCATACCAGACCGCAGTTTCCGCGCCACGGCCGGCTTCCTTGAAGAAATCGCCCATCGCCTCGTGGGCGTCGGCGAGCAACTGGAACGCTTTCCGGTTCGGGACGCGTTTGGCGAAGTCCGCCGCGAGATCAATGGCTTTCGCATACCAGCCCGGGGCTTGCACGCGTTTATGCGAGAGCGCGAGTGCGTCGCCGAGCCCGATATACAGCGTGACGAGGGTAGTGACCGGTTCGGCCGCTTTTGCGTCCGGCCCGAGCGCCCGTTGGGCCGCCGCGATGCCAAGGCGA
>JBGSME010000527.1:0-3706 GCA_041740335.1 Bryobacteraceae bacterium
GAGAGTAGTGGCCCACGGGACGGCGCGCCCGGCGGCGTTCTTGTAGCCGGCAACGGGTCCGTAAGAGAGCCGCAGAGTGAAGGTGGCGTCGGGATAGTCGCTCGCGCCGAACACCCGGAACCGGGCTTGGGCTATGGCCGCAGCGGCGTCGGCCAATGGGGCCTCCACACGGTCTTCGTAGCGTTTGCGGTATTCGCGGGCGTCGGGATCGATGGCGCGCACGAGACGCAGCATACCGTCTTGCGAAGTGGCGGCGGCGGCGGGATCGTTGGCCAGCCGCTTACGTTCCGCGACCTCAGTAAGACGGGTGGTCCCGACGTAATCCTTGGCCGCTTCCGAGGGCGGCCGCCCGCCGAGCAGGCGAGTCACCAGGGGGTCGGCGTCGCCGAAGGTCTTGCGCACGGATTCGAGATAACTCGCGATCACGGCCTCTTCCTGCGAGGGCGCGACGGGGGCGGGCGTGTACATGCCCTGTTCGAGGGATTCGAGCGCGGGCGTGGTGTATTCGCGCAGCCGGTCCGCGTCGGGCTTGGACGTTTCAACTCCGTAGCGGTAGACTTGGCGCGCGATCGAGTAGAGTTCGCTGCCGCGCACAGCCAGACGTTCGAGCAGATAGTAGCGCTGGTAGAAAGACTCGTAGCCGCGGTAGACGCCGGCTACGTCGGCGAGCGTCGTATTGAAGTCCCCGCCGGCACGGGAGGCGAGGGTGGACTCGTCGTCGCGCTTTCTCGCCATAAAGGATGGGTCCCGGAGGCCGGCCAAGAAGCCGGTGTATGCCTTGAAGCTGTTTTGTTGACTGAAGAGGTTCTCCTGCGAAATGCGCCTGTTCTCCTCCGACGTGCTGCCGTAGCGTTGAAGGGCAGTGATCAGAGACTCCAGAAATGCGGCCTGGAAGGGGTAGGCGTGGTCGCGGTAGAACTCGAGCGCGGCAACGGTCTCTAGCCGGCCGGTGGAACCAGGATGGCCGGAGACGAAAATGAGTTCGCCCTCCTTGGCGCCTTTGCGGCTCCACCGCAGGTAGTTCGGAGTCTTGGCCGGACTCCCGTTTTCCCAGGCGCGGAGGAACGACATGTCGAGGCAGTATCTGGGGAAGGTGAAGTTATCCGGATCGCCGCCAAAGGCGGCAATCGCAAGCTCGGGAGCGAACACGAGACGGATGTCGGTGTACTTGCGGTACCGGTACAGATGATACAAACCACCAGCATAGAGTTTCACTACGTCGCACCGTCCGCCGGCGGCCTGACATGCCTTTTCGATGACGGTCATCTCCGCCTTACGGAGGCGGTTTGCCTCGGCGGCCGGCTTGCCGGCGGGTACGGCAGCGTTCACGCGCGCGGTAACGTCGGTGATCTCCTCGAGGACGTTGGCTTCGTAGTCGGGACAAGGTAACTCGGCTGTCTGGGCCGGCGCAAGGAAACCTTTCTTCATAAGGTCCCGTTCGGGACTACTCAACTTCTGGATACATTCGGCGGCGACATGGTGGTTGGTGAAGATCAGGCCATCGGGAGAAACGAAGGATGCCGATCCGCCATTGACCAACCGGACCGAGGCCTGCTGGAGCTTCTGGAGGAACCCGGGAGGCACTCGGAAGCCGCGCTCCTTGGCGATCCGCTCGACCGGGGGCTGATTGAGCAACCATATGCCGTCGTCGCCCCCGGCGGGCGCTGCCATTAGTAAAGTGAGGCCAGCAAATATCAGTCGCATGGACAAACCTTACATTATCGCGCACGTTCCAGTACAAATTTTTGTTGCTACTTAACTGATTTAGATTCAATTGTTTACACTAAAATCACGACGACGCATTCTTGGGATTTAGGACCCGCGTGTGCGATACTGGATCCAGGAATCCATAGAAGTAGATATGAAGTTGCAGGACGACGCTCCGGCCCGTTACCACAAAATCCTGGAATCGCCTGACTTCCGGGATATGGCGTGGGCCGAAAGTATACAGCATCAGATGAGCGAACACAACCTCGCTCCCGGTGGCCGTTATGTCTGCCCGGTGATGCGGCCCCACTTCGTGACTCGACGCCAGTACGAGGCGATGAGCAAGGCTGCGGAGATCCTCTATTCCGCCATCGAGCGGATCCGGGTAATGATGGTCTCTTCACCCGCGCTGCTGAATCGGCTGGAAATGCTACCCGCGGAGAAGATGCTGGCCGCCGTCAACCCAGGCTACCCATTTCTCGCTGTAACTTCGCTGCTGGACACCCAGCTTTCGAATGGATCGTTCCAGTTCGTGGCGACAGATACCTATGGCCCGTCCGGAGTGGTTTATCAGGACGCACTGAGCGACCTGTTTTATGACTGCGGCCCCGTGAAGCAGCTTCGGAAGAAACACAAGCTGGCCAAAGTAGCGGGCATGAAGAAGCTGCTCCAGTCTTTGCTTACCGCCTATAAGGTAACCGGCAAGAAAAAGTTCCCGCGGATCGCGATTGTGGAATTCCGGCCGCCGTTCCGCAATACGCCCGGTCCGGAGCACGTCATGATGGCGGAACATTTCCGCCGGGCCGGGTATCCCACCGAGGTAGTGACTCCCGATCAGTTGGATTACCGCAACGGACAACTGTGCCGGGGCGATTTTGGCATCGAGATTGTCTATCGGATGGTCTCCGCGCAAGAGTTCCTGGTACGCTTCAGCCTGACCCATCCGCTGGTGCGCGCATATCGCGACGGCGCGGTCTGCATGGTCAACAGCTTTCAGACGGAAATGCTGCAGAAGAAGGCCATTTTCGGCCTCCTTACCGATGAGGCAATCACCTCGAAGTTCCCGGCGGTGGAGCGGAAAGCCATTCGGGAACATCTGCCGTGGACACGCGTCGTGCAGGCGTCCAAGACCACCTACGAAGGCAAGGAGATCGACCTTCCGGAATTCATCCTCCACAATCGCGAAAAGCTCGTTCTGAAGCCGAACGACGCCGCCGCCGATCTTCACTCCTACTACGGCATCGATACCAATGAAGCTGGGTGGGAGCGGGCGCTGAAATCCGCACGTCGCAATTCCTATGTGGTGCAGGAACGGGTGGATTTGCCTCGCGCCGCGTTTCCGGTTTACCAGTACGGCCAGATGGAACTGCGGCCGATGGAGATCGAAGTCCACCCGCACATTTATCTCGGCAAACTGGGCGGATGCTCCACCCAGATCCGTGACGCCACAACCGGCTTCTCCACGCTCGAAGGTATTACGCCGACGTTCGTGCTAGAGGGCGGCGGGCACTAACCTAGTGTCCGAGCGCCGACTGCTTTTGCCCTAGCGCCGACATCTCCGCGCCGACCGCCGACCGGCCGCTGCCTGCCGTGCCTTGCCTTTGCCCGATCTGGCTTTGAAGCCGGGCGATCTCATCTTGCGTTACCGTGCCTTTGGCACGCAGCTCCTCAGACCGCTTGCGAATTTCATCGATCTGGCGGGTGAGATCGGGCATCGCTGTCGAGACGCTGCGCGTCTTTTCACCGAGCTTTCGTTCCTGGTCGCCCAGCTCGCGCACGGGCCGGAACAACTCGTTTGCCTGGGATACTAGAGCCGGATCGTCGATGGCAAAGTCCTTGATCCGGAGGCAATTGCCGTCGTGGGACTGCAATTGGATCCCGTTGATTCGGGTTCCGACGGGAGGAGGCGGCAGCGCCTGCGCGAGCTTAATCGACGACGCCAGAACACCGCCAGGTGCAGCGCCGCGCAAAACACGCCCACCGCCAGCGGCGTCCGCAC
>JBGSME010000528.1:0-1875 GCA_041740335.1 Bryobacteraceae bacterium
GAACCGGCGAGTCCGGAAATTTCCGGCACTCGCGTGATGGGCCGCGCGCTCGATGCGCTCGCCACCACCGGAGCCGAAGTGCTGGCCATGACAAGTTCAAGCTACCAGCAGACGTTTTGTTTTCTCGTGCGCCGCGATGAGATGGCGCGGGCCGTGGAGGCCGTCGAATCGGCGCTGTCGCTCGAGTTGGCGCATGGATATTTGAAGCCGATCGAAATCGACGATCAGGTGGGCTTGCTCGCCATCGTCGGGGAAGGCATGCAGGGCGCGCCGGGTTGGGCGGGCCGGATCTTCACCGCCATCTCCAGGCAGGAGGTGAATATCATCGCCATCGCGCAGGGCTCCAGCGAGCTCACCATCGCCGTTGTCGTTTCCCGCGACGGCTTGGACAAGGCCGTTCGCGCGGTTCATGCCGAGTGCAGGATGGGGGAACTGGCCCGCGTCTAGCCTGCATATCTCACAGGGTCTCGTGACGAGACGCGCGAGAAGGCCGTGGGTAGGAGGCGTGCGCCGCTCAGCGCGCGGAGGCATACTTGACAGTCTGTTGAGCACGGTGAGCAAGCGCAACGACGTAGACGCGGCCTTATCGTGCGTCGCAGTAGAGACCCTGGTAGAGTCGAGGATGGGCGCGGTCGGAGACCGACTGGCAGTCGTCCGTTTCGCATCCCCGCTCATCAGATGGGTCGCTCATCCGCCTATCGCGGACTTTGTCACGGGGCTCCCGACTGACCCGTTTCCCGGCCAATCGGCCCGTCAGCTACCATGCCTATCGACATCTACATGGGTGGAATCCTCCTCCACTGGTGTTCTGCGCCGTTGGGCACTGAGATATGCAGGCTAGTATTCTTTCGGGTCTCGGCCTCGGCTCCATCGCGTGGGAAAGCCACAGCGGCGCCCAGGTAGGCTGATATACTCGCTGTGTTCCGATCTCCGTAGCCGCCAACCAAAGAATGGAAGCCCAATGAAACTCATCCCTTCCCTCGCCACTACCCTCCTGGTGTGTACGGCCGCCGCCGCCGCTCCCCAAACGGCGCTAAAAGATGCCGCCGGCAACACCATCATCCAGTACGTCGTCGAGCCGCCCGATTCCTTCGCGCCCCCTACCGCCACCGATCCCGCCAGCCAACTCGGCCTCATCCTCTGCTTCCCCGAGCATGATCGTCCCGTCGGCGACGAAATCTACCCCGTGCGCGAAGCCCTCCAGCGGCTCGGTATCCGCGACGGCTACGTCCTTCTCGCCGGAGGCCCCAGGGAGCGTAAGTTCGGGCCCGTCGATCATGAGCCGATCGCCAAGCTCATCGAGTGGGCAAAGAAAACGTATCCGATAAACCCGCGCCGCGTTTTTATGTATGGCAAAGGCGAGGGCGGCAAGATCGCCGGCGAGTTGGCTATGTTTCATCCGGACGTCTTCACCGCCAGCATCTCCTATAGCTGGAGTTGGTGGAACATGCCGATCGAAACCGGCAAGGCCGTTCACCCCTTGAACGAAGCCCCCGAGTTCTACATGGTGCTCGGCCTCCGCGACCTTTCCTATCACCTCACCAACGTGCGCGACGGTTACTCGCGCGTTCACGCCAAGGGCTATCCGGTTATCTATCGCGAGTTTGAGGATCTGGGCGCCCGCACCTACCATCCGCCCAGCAACGACGATGCCATCGCCTGGGCCACGCGGTTGCGCAACAAGAACCTGCCGCTGTCCGCGAAAGAAGCCGAATTGTTAAAGGCGAAACCGCACACCAACAGCGAAGGTTACTTCCCTGCCCTGGCTCTCATCGGCGGCGCGCCCGCCGGAAAGCTACTCAAAACCTTACTGGCTTCCCCCGATCCCAAGGTAAGAGCCGCCGCTGCCGCTACATTCGCCCACGGCATCTTCGG
>JBGSME010000529.1:0-3672 GCA_041740335.1 Bryobacteraceae bacterium
TGTCGAGGCGGTGCTCGGCGAGGTCAGCGAGGAGATGTTCGGGAGCGTCTTCGTGGCAGACCAGGTGAACTGGTTCGGCCATGGTGAGAACCGGCTGGAGCACGCGATGGGCGATGAGCTTGGGCACCATGTCGGAAACGCCGACGCGGAAGCGGAGTGGCCGATCCCGTGGCCGTCCGCGAAGAACGTCCTGGAGTTCGCGGCCCAGGCCGAAGATCTCTTCGGCGTAGGTATTGACGATCTGGCCGATCTCGGTCAAGACGAGGCCACGGCCGGATTTGGCAAACAGCTTCTGGCCGAGATCCTCTTCGAGCAGGCGGAGTTGGCCGCTGATGGTGGGTTGGGCCAGCCGGAGCTTTTCGCAGGCGCGTACGATGCTGCCTTCTTTCGCGACGGTCCAGAAGTAGAAGAGGTGGTGATAGTTGAGCCATTCCATGCCTTCATCATACATCTGTTTTTACGATTGTTTATAGCGAAAGTATCTATTTGAACGATTTGATGGTGGGGCGTATACTCGGGTTGTGAGCAAGTTCGATCCTGACACGGCAAAGACAGAGTTTCCCGGTAAGACATTGCAATAAAGATAGTAAGCCGGATGACGGCAGGCTGTGCGACACACGGAAGGGAGCATATGAAAGTTCAATTGAAGAAACACGGAGTTGAGGTTTCAACTGAGATGAGCGAACTAGTGGAGAGACGGGTTGATTTCGCGCTGGGGCGGTTTTCGGGCAGGATCCGCCGGGTTGTGGTGCGGTTGGAGGATCGCAATGGACCCCGGGGCGGGGTGGACAAGTCGTGCGACTTCCTGGTGGATATGGGTCTGGGAGACCCAATCGTGGCACGCGCGCAATCGGACAACCTCGCCGGTGCGGTGAGCACAGCGGCGGACCGAGCCAGCCGGGCGGTGGAGCGGCGTTTCCACTTTTCTGAGATGCGGCGGCCAAAGTTTTTCGTAAGGGAATGAGCAACGGCAAAGGAGAAAGACAATGAACAGCCTGAGAAACAGCTACGCATTTCGATTGGAGGCCAAGGCGGCGGAACTGGCCGCAGCGCTCCGGGATCGCCAACTGCTGGCGGTTGAGCCAATGGCGGAAGAGATGGAGAAGATCGTGATGGCAGCAGAGCGGGAACTGGCGGTTGTGGCGAAAGACCGCGATTCCCGGCTGCTTCGCGAGGTCCGGGCAGCGCTGGCGCGTTTGGACGACGGGAGATTCGGTATCTGCGGCGCTTGCGAGGAGGAGATCACGGCAAAGCGGCTGGCGGCGATCCCGTGGGCGCGATACTGCCTCCGATGCCAGGAGAATGCCGACAGCGACCAGGACGTGAACCCTGCGACTGCCGGGTTTCGCGAAGTGTTTTCCTGGGCGGCCTGAATTCACAGCACGAAAACGTGAGGCAACCAACCTCGCGAAACACGCAACCTTAACCAAAACGAAAGAAGGAGAAACGACCAATGAAGAACCTGACGATTTTGACAATTGCCGTTGGCATGGCGGCACTACCGGCCACGGCGGACACCCAGCTATTCCGCGGCATTGTTGGAGACGCCGCGAACATCGAGTCGGTGGCCGGGACTCTGGCCGAGAACCTCAAGAACAAGCGTTTCGATTCAAGCAAGTTGGCGGTGGACGTGGAACGGCTGGGCGCGGAAATCGCGAAGCTGCGGCAGGACGTGGAGACTTTCGATGCGTCGGCCTTGAGCGGGCCGCAACAGGCCGATTGGAAGTTGGTGAAGACGAAAGTCGAATTGCTCACCATCTTCCATGACCGGAAAGCGGAGCTGATGAAGGGCGATGTCGCCAAGAACCGCGCGCTACTGCGGTCGCACGCCAAGGGAATCGCTACACGGGCGAGGCTGTTGCAGCAGACCGCGAACCGGTTGGACCGGTAGAACGACTGATCCGAGTGCTTGAGAAATCCCGTGGCTGCGTCCTCCAGGCGCCGGACACCTGGGTGGCGCCGCCGCGGGACCTTTTTAGGTCTAGGGAGAGGAAAAATGAAAGCCGTTAACGAAACCATTCCGGTGCAGGAAACATGGCACACACTCCCGCTGGAGGAGAGCGTCCGTGCTCTTGGTACGTCGCTCGATCAGGGGCTGTCGGAGGCGCAGGCCAGGAGCCGGCTTACATTCCATGGAAAGAACGAATTGAGCCACCGGCCGCAGAGTAGCGCGATTCTCCGATTTTTGCTGCACCTTCACCAGCCGCTGGTGTATTTGCTGATCGCGGCGGCTATCGTGAGCGCGGCGGTGAGCGGGCCGGGCGACGCGATTGTCATCGGAGTGGTGGTGCTGGTGAACGCGATCATCGGATTCTTACAGGAAGACAAGGCACTGTCGGCGATCGCGGCGCTTGCGCGCACGATGAATCCAGAGGCGACGGTGGTGCGCGAGGGGCGTGTGTCGCGAATCGCGGCTGCGGAATTGGTGCCGGGTGATTTGGTTCAACTGGGCACGGGGGATCGTGTGCCCGCCGACTTGCGGCTGGCGATGGCACGTGGATTACACATTGACGAAGCAGTGTTGACGGGCGAGTCCGAACCGGTTGAGAAATCGATCCGGGAGGCGGCTGGAGAAGCAACACTGGGGGACCGGACGAGCATGGCGTACGCGTCGACGTTGGTGACGAAAGGGATCGGGCGGGGGCTAGTGGTCAGCACGGGCAATCGCACCGAGGTGGGCAAGGTTGCGGGGATGGTGGAGATGGCCGAGGAGATCGAAACGCCGCTTCTGGCCAAGCTCAATGAGCTTAGCGGAGTGATGATCAAGACGATTGCCGGACTGGCGGCGATGGTGTTGTTGGCGGGGTGGGCATGGGGCCGAAGTGCGGGCGAGGTACTGATGGTGGCTGTAGCATTGGCAGTCAGCGCGATTCCGGAAGGGCTACCGGCGGTGATTGCGATCACGCTCGCCATCGGGGTGCGGCGGATGGCGCGGCGAAAGGCGATCGTGCGGAAGCTTTCGGCCGTGGAGGGACTGGGCAGCACGACGGTGATCTGCAGCGACAAGACGGGGACACTGACATTGAACGAAATGACCGTGCGCTCGATCTTCGCGGGCGGACAGCGGTATACGGTGCAAGGATCGGGTTACGATCCGGAAGGCTTTATTGAGCCGCGCCAGCCGCAGACACAGGCTCTCATCGAGTGTTTGGACGCGGGAGCATTGTGCAGCGACAGCGCGCTGGTGCAGCGCGACGGCCGGTGGAGCGTGAATGGGGATCCGACGGAGGCCGCTCTCCTGGTGGCGGCGCGACGGGGCGGCAGGCCAGGGGATCTGGCGGCGTTGAAGCCGCGCATCGATGTAATCGCGTTCGAGTCAGAGAACCAGGTTATGGCGACGATGCATCCGGACGACCCGGGGACGGTGGTTTACATGAAGGGTGCAGTGGAAGCAGTGCTGTCGCGCTGCTGCGCGGAGATGGATGGATTTGGCGAAGCTATCGGTCTGGATGAAGGCCGAGTGCATCTGGAGGCCGAATGCATGGCTGCACGGGGGCTACGCGTGCTGGCTATGGCGAAGAAGCGGTTCCACGACCGGACCGAGTTGCGGCTTGAATCTTTGGACTCGATGGTGTTCCTTGGGTTGCAGGGCATGATCGATCCGCCGAGGCCGGAGGCGGCGGCTGCCGTGAGGGTGTGTCACGAAGCGGGAATTCGGGTGAAGATGATCAC
>JBGSME010000530.1:0-2196 GCA_041740335.1 Bryobacteraceae bacterium
AGACGCAGGGCCACTAATCCCCGAATGCGGATCCCTGACAAAGGAGTTAGCGCACTTCGCTCGACACCAGGCCGCCTGCGACCACGCCGATACAATGCGTCGTAAACTCGAACGGATCCCCGTCGTACAGAGCCAAGTCGGCGTCCTTACCCACTTCGATCGAACCCAGCCGGCCTTCGAGCCCCAGCAGCCGCGCGGCGTCGATCGTAATCGAAGCCAGCGCGTCCCGGAACGACAGCCCGTTCGCCGCCGCCATGCCTGCTTCGAACAACACTACCCGCGTTTTCGGGACATAACCCTCGAATCCGCTTTGCAGCGCGAAGAGAACACCAGCCGCCTTCAGTTTCGACGCTGTCTCCATACTCAGGTTCTCGGTCTCACCGCCTGCGCGCGCCATCGTCGGATGCAGAATCACTGGATACCCCGATGCCTTGATCTCGTCGATCATCAGGTGCGCCTCGGCCGCGCTGTCGAGAACGATTCGAAGGTTGAACTCCTTGCCCAGCCGCAACACGGTAGCAATGTCGTGAGCCCGATCGACGGTGATCAGCAGCGGAACCTCGCGCAGGATCAGCTTCCGGAACATCTCCTGCTTCAAGTCCCGCGGTTGATCTTTGCCATCTTTCCGAACTGCTTCCTCCGCCTTGATCAACTCGCCCCGCAGCATCGCAATCATCTTCGGACGCGTCCCCGGGGACTTACTTCCGCTCTCTCGCGCCGAATCGCCGTAGGTTGCCGCCACCATCACACCATCGGCCACCAACGCCTTCTCAACCGTGCCGCCCACTGTTTTCACAATGATCGTTTGGCCCGAGATCAGCGGACCCGGCCCGTGACCGGTATGCAACGTCGTGATGCCGTAGCCGCGCAGGTATTCAACCAGCCGTTCGCGCGGATTGTACGCATCGATCGCGCGAAGCTCCGGCTGAATCGCACTCGATCGCTCCGTCTGATCCTGATCATGGGGTTGATTGAGCTGACCGGAGAGCCCGGCAACCGAATGCGCGTCTATTAACCCTGGTGTGACCACCTTCGCCCGAAGCGTCCGGTAGTCCGCCGGAATCGGCACTGTGCCCGCCGTACCAACCCGCTCAATGCGGCCATCGCGCATCAGGACCACTCCGTCGCGGATGGGCTCGCCCGCCATGGTGTGCACGACATCGCCCCGCACCGCCAACTGCGCGGCCAGCGGCATCACGGCCATCATCGAAACTGCCGCGAGCCTCATTGATCGGTGTCCTCCTCGTGGACCAGCAATTCGCCCTGGTCATGCGACGCCCCGTAGCCGCCGGTCGCGTAAATGCGATCCTTCGGATCGGCCCGATCAAATACCCGCTTGCCCTCAATCCAGGTTTCGAGAACATGCGTGTATACGCTCAGCGGATCACCCGAGAGAATCACGAAATCGGCGTCCTTGCCCGGAGTCAGCGAACCGATGCGGCTATCGAGCTCGAGCATCCGCGCACCGGCCATCGTCATCCCGTACAGAGCCTTCTCGCGCGACATCCCGGCGCGCACAGCCAGCGCGGCTGAGCGCAGAAACCAACGCGAATCGGTAACCCCGTCGTCGGTATGGAACCCCACCAGCACTCCCGCTTTTTCAAGCGCCGCTCCGGTTCCGAAGTTGTTGTCTTTGGCCTCGATCTTCCCTCCCGGCGAGTCGATCAGGATTATCGACGCCGGCGCCCCAGCCTTCGCAATTTCCTCAGCCACCAGCCATCCGTCGCTCACGTGCTGCAGCACCACCTTGAACCCGAACTCGCGTTGCAGCCGGAGCACCGTCAGGATATCGTCGTGCCGGTGCGTGTGAAAGTGCACGACGCGTCTGCCATCGAGCGCCTCCACCAGCGCTTCCATTTTCAGATCGCGCGCCGGGCGCTTCGATGCGTCCGCCCCCGCGGCTCGCATCTTGTCGCGGTATTCCTGCGCTTTTACGAACTCCTCGCGCACGAGAGCGGCGGCCTTGGCGCGGGTCCCAGGAAATGGCGGCGTCCTGCGCGGGTTGGTCCCGTTCGCCATCTTGATGCCGCCGGCCCAGCGTCCGTCGTCGAGCGGAATGGCAAGGTCGTCGAGCACACGTCCGTCGCGTAGCTTCACATAGATCGTCTGGCCACTCAGCAGGTGCCCGGAACCGGGCATCAGATTCACTGTAGTGATCCCGCCAGCCTGCGCTTTTTGGAAACGCGCATCTCGCAC
>JBGSME010000531.1:0-2193 GCA_041740335.1 Bryobacteraceae bacterium
CTCGATCTGTTTGCCCTTCCCGTGTCCCTTGGGCTCCTTCCGGACAAGGAACGCGTTCATCGGGGCAGATGTCTCGACGCTTTCCCTGGCCACCGCGATCACGATCGGGTCGGCACCCATCGTCAAGCCGCCCACCGCCTGCGGGCGCCATCCGCGCCCGGCCATCGTTGCCAGAAACAGGCGCCCGATGAGCGGCATCGCCTCCGCGCGGCAAGTTGTGACACGCGCGTCGCAATAGACATCGCTTACCCGGCCGCTGGCGAGCTTGTACTCGCCTCCGCGCCGAACCGAGTACTGCGTCAAGATCTCCCCCAGCCGTTTTCGATCCTGTTCAAGGCTCATATGAGTAAACTATGAGGATACCCGATGAAGCTGCTGGTGTTCTCCGACATCCATAGTGACTTGCGCGCCCTCGAGAAACTGATGGCCATCGAGGCCGACTACTACTTTGCCGCCGGGGACCTTGTCTCCTGGGCGCGCGGTCTCGACAAAGCCGGGCCCATTCTTGCCCAACGCGCCGGCCGCGTCTACGTTCTTCCCGGCAACCACGAATCGCCCGCCGACATCGCCGCGTTCTGCACCCGCTTCCAGCTTGAGGATTTTCATGGCAAAGTCATCCGCGCCGGAAACTGGAATGTCGCTGGCCTCGGCTGCTCAGCCCCAACGCCGTTCAACACTCCCGGCGAATACAGCGAAGCGGAGTTCCGCGACAAGCTCAGCCCGTTTGCCGGACTGTCACCCTTGATCCTGATCTGCCATTCTCCGCCTCGGGGCACAACGCTCGATCGCGCGGGCGAGGGCTTGCACTTTGGGTCCGCCGCCGTCGGCGAGTTCATCGAAACCGAGCAGCCCGCATGGTTTTTTTGCGGGCACATTCATGAGGCCGAGGGGGTCCAGGCGAAGCTGGGCGCCACTACGGGAGTGAATGTCGGCAAGCGCGGGTATCTACTCGATCTCGCCGCCTGCTAAACTGGAGTTCGTATTCACTTATGACTCTCGAAGAATTAGAACGCGAATACACCGAGCTCCGCCAGCAAGCAGAAGCTGTGCGGGGCTATCTTTGACGCTCCCTCGAAAGCCAAGCAACTAGCCGTTATCGAAAAACAGATCTCCGCGCCGGACTTCTGGAACGATCAGGGCGCAAGCCAGAAGATCCTCCAGGAACGGAAGCGGCTCGAGACCACCGTTACCCAGGACCGGCGCGTCTCCGGCGCCGTTTCCGACATCGATACCCTGTTCGACCTTGGCCGCGAAGGGGAGAACGTCACCGCCGAGATCGCATCGGAACTCAAACGCCTTGCCCGCGACGTCACCGCTCTCGAAGATGGAATGCTGCTATCGGGCGACAACGATCACCGCAGCGCGATCATCACCATCCATCCCGGCGCCGGCGGCACCGAGAGCCAGGACTGGGCCGAAATGCTCATGCGGACCTTCCTGCGATGGTGCGAGCGCCGCGGCTTCGGTACCGTAATCACCGATCAGCTCGACGGCGAAACCGCCGGCATCAAGTCCGTCACGTTCGAGGTGAACGGCGAGTACGCCTATGGCCTGCTGTCGTCGGAGATCGGCGTACACAGGCTCGTCCGAATCTCGCCATTCGATTCGAACGCGCGCCGCCACACCTCGTTTGCGTCCGTTTTCGTCTACCCGCAGATCGACGACGATGTCGAGATCAACATCCGCACCGAAGACATCCGCGTCGATGTTTACCGCGCATCCGGCGCCGGGGGCCAGCACGTCAACCGGACCGAATCCGCCGTCCGGATGACGCACATTCCCACTGGTTTGGTGGTCCAGTGCCAGAACGAACGATCGCAGATCAAGAACCGTTCGTCGGCCCTCAAACAACTCCGCGCCAAACTCTACGAATTTGAAATGGACAAGCGCCGCGCCGAGGAAAAGAAGCTCGAGGACTCCAAGGCCGATATCAACTTCGGCAGCCAGATCCGCAGCTACGTCCTGGCGCCCTATCGCCTGATCAAGGATCACCGGACCAAGTTGGCGATCGGCGACGTCGATCGTGTACTTGACGGCGATCTCGACGAGTTGCAGCACGCCTGGCTGGTCTTTCGCAAAACCGGCAAGACGGCGGCCGCGGCCGACGGCAAGGAAGATCTGCCCGAGTAATGCCGGTAACGCCCGACGAGATCGCTCGCGCCGCGGAACTGATCCGCGCCGGCCGGCTCGTCG
>JBGSME010000532.1:0-4088 GCA_041740335.1 Bryobacteraceae bacterium
CGAACTGAGCGGCGGCATGCGGGGCGCGCCGCCGGCAATGGGCCCCGCCGCGGGCGCGTTGCTCGAAGCCTACAGGCTCCTTGGGCTTTCCCCTACACTGATTGGCGTTCCGGAGATCGAAAAATGAAGTTACTTCTGGTGTTACTATCCGCCTCCCTGGCCTTTCCGGCGGAGCCCGATTGGAATCGCGAGCAGGCCTATGCGCTCGAATTGCTGCGCTCCTATATCCGAATCCCCAGCATCAATCCGCCGGCCGACGTGCGTCCCGCGGCCGCGTTCTTTGAATCCGAACTGCGCAAGGCCGGGTTGGAGCCAAAGCTCTATCACAGCCACGAAAGCGGCAAGGTCAATCTGCTCGTGCGCCTCCCCGGCCGGGACCCTTCGAAGAAGCCTCTGCTCCTTCTCAACCACTTCGACGTCGTCCCCGTCGATCGTTCCATGTGGCGCATGGACCCGTTCGGCGCCGAGATCAAAGACGGCTTCATCTGGGGACGCGGCGCGCTCGACATGAAGGGCATCGCGATCCAGCATTTGATGACACTGATCCTCATGAAGAAGAACGGCGTCACGCCCGCGCGCGACATCGTCATGCTGACCACCGCCGACGAAGAGACCAACGGCACCTACGGAATTGATTGGATGATTCAGCACCATTTCGATGAGATCGACGCCGCGTATGTGCTGGATGAGGGCGGCTTCGGATCGCGCGAAATCCTGGCGCCGGGAAAGCTGATCTTCGGCGTTTCGGTCGGCGAAAAGCAGGTCGTATGGCTGAAACTGCGCGCGGTTGGGACGGCGGCCCATGGCTCGCAGCCGATCCCGGATAACGCCAACGAGCGGTTGCTGCGCGCGTTGACCAAAGCGGTGGCGTTTCAGGGCCGCGGGCAGGTGCCGGCGCTGGTGGCCGAAATGCGATCGAACTCCGGCGGCGCCATGGCCGAGAACAAATACACCAATGCGATCCAGAAGAACACCATCTCGTTGACGACCCTCCGCGCCGGTGTCGGCGATCCTCCAAAATCCAACGTCATTCCCTCGGTGGCCGAGGCGACCCTCGACTGTCGCTTGCTGCCCGGGGTCAACGTGGATGAGTTCATTTCCGAACTAGGGGCCGTGATCAACGATCCGAAAGTGTCGATCGAGTTGTTCTCCACGCCCGCCGATCCCGGAGTCAGCAATCCGAAAACTCCGTTGTTCCAGGCAATCGAGCGGGCGATCAAAAAAGTGAATCCGGGGGCGGTGGTGACGCCGATGCTGGTGCCCCACGGCACCGATTCGGTGAAGCTGCGCAAGAAGGGCTTGCTGGCGTATGGGGTAACGCCGATGGTGCTCGATCTGGCCACCGCCGGTACCATGCATAGCGACGAAGAGCGGATCCCTGTAGCCGAGTTTCACAAGGGCTTACGCATCTTCTGGGAAATTCTGGGCTCGGATTTCTAAGGCGAGGCCCCACCCCGCGCAAGCCCCCCAAAAAACTAAGCCGCCCGTGCCGCCTTCGCCAGCACATACGGACCCTCCGGAATCACCGCAATCGTAGCCCCCGCTGGAAGCTCCGCCACCAACGCGTCCACCGCCGCCTGCGGATCGGAAAACGGAGTCCCCCACAGCGACCCATGAAAGCGTTCCGGCAACCCCGGCACGTAGTACAGCATCCGTGCCTTCCGCGCCACCATCGCCAGCTTTTCCATCTGCCACTGATCCACCACCACTTCCCGATTCTCAATCTGCTCCAGAAAATCCCCCGCCGGCGGCGCCGTATGCAGCATCTCGCTGAACTCCTCCGCCCCGGGACCCTCATCACACGCCGCGAAAAGCAGAATCCTCCCGTCCGGCTTCAGGATGTGCTGCGCCGCCGTCACGCCCTTCACCGCTTGATAGAACGTGAGATCCAGCGGATACCCCGCCGACGTTGTGATCACCGCATCGGCTGGCTCAGGCAGCATCTCGAGCATCACCCGCGAAACGAATTCCACCCCCGCCCGATGCGCCTCCACCGGATCTCCCGCGAAAATCCCCGCAATCTCCCGATCCCGCGACAATGCCACATCCAGCATAAAATCATGCCGCGCCATCCCCGCGATCTCCAGCAGTTCCCGGTGCAGCGGATTGTCCTCAATGGACCCCTCGTGCGTGCGCGGATCCCTCATAAATCGCGGGCTGTGCAGCACCTTGATCGTCTCCTGCGCCGCCAGCCCCGGAGCCACCAGTTTCCGCCCGCCCGAGAACCCCAGCATCAGGTGCGGCTCGATGAACCCAAGCGTGATCCGTAGATCCGCCGCCGCGAACCGCTCGTCGATATACACTGGCGTCCCGGAACCCGTCTCGCCCAGATACCGATGCTCGTCACGATTCCGTGCGTAGTGGTTCACCACCCTGTAACGCGCCGCGATCTCCGGACCCACAATCTCGGCAATCTCCGCATCCGTCGCCGGCCGATGCAACCCTGTGGCGATCAGGATCGTGATTCCATCCCCTGGGACACCCGCCTTTTCCAAGCGGGACAAGATGTCCGGCAGGGTGAGTCGGTTTGGCACAGGCCGTGTAATGTCGCACACGGAGATGGCCACCGACCGCTTGCCACGAGCCAGTTCCTCCAACCCAGCCGTTCCGATCGGGCTATCGAGGGCTCCAGCGAGTGCCGCTCTCCAGTCGGGCAATGGCGTCGCTGACCGCGCCTCCAGAATCTTGTATTCGAAAGCGGACGGCAAGTCCAGAGAAAGGCCGGACTTCCCAAAAGCGAAATCTACACGCATATGGCTCAACGTATCACAAGTAGTGCCGATGAGAACAAAAACAGCACCCCTGCAGGAACCGTGAAACCTACTCCGCCGGGCGCGGATCAAAGAGGTAAGCCGCTCCGCGGATGAGATCGGAAAGTTGGCCGAAACGTTTGGCCCCGCAATTGCACTATACGAATGCGTCGAGTGAAAGACAGAGGAAAAAGACAATGATGATTTCGGGTTTGGTGGCTGGCTTCGTGATCGTGGGACTGTTCCTTACGATGCTCTCGTCCTCCCCACGTTCCGGGCGCTGATCGGCCGCGCCCCATCGAACCGTGCGCTGGTTAGACAATCGCGCGGATCGATACAATGGGCACAATGCCGTGGGTTCTCTTTTCCCTCCTCTTTTCGATTTCCATTTCAGCTTCGGCGCAACCACCTCAGCCCGTGGACTGGCTTCTCCGCCACGCCCGCATCGTCGACGGATCCGGCAACCCCTGGTTCATCGGTGACATAGCCATCCGTGGCGACACCATCGTCGCCATTGCTCCACACCTCGCCGCCCTCTCCGCCAATCGCACCATTGACCTTCATGGCCTCGCCGCCTCTCCCGGTTTCCTCGACACCCACAGCCACTCCCGCCGCGGCATCTTCCTCCACCCTCTCGCCGAGAACTGCATCCGCCAAGGCGTCACCACCGTCATCGAAGGGCCCGATGGCAGCTCTCCCTTCCCCGTCAAACCATTCCTCGATCGCGTCGCCGCCGCTCACCCTGCTATCAATTTTGGTATGCTTGCCGGCCACGGCACTATCCGATCCGATGTGATGGGCTCTGAGAACCGGAAGGCCACCGCCGCCGAAATTCACAAAATGAGAGACCACATGCGCCAGGCGATGCTCGATGGTGCCTTCGGTTTGTCCACGGGACTTTTTTACGTACCTGGAAATTTCGCCACTACCGAAGAGGTCATCGAGATCGCACGCGTCGCCGCCGAATTCGGCGGAATTCACACCTCCCACATGCGCGACGAAGCCGCCTCCGTGCTTGACTCGGTTCGCGAGACCATCCGCATCGGGGAAGAAGGCGGCCTCCCTACCCAGGTTACCCACCACAAGATCATCGGAGCGCCCTACTGGGGACGCAGCGTCGAAACCCTTCGCCTGATCGACGAGGCAAGGGCCCGCGGTGTCGATGCTTCCATCGACCAATACCCTTACACCGCTTCGAGCACCGGTATTTCCGCTCTCTTCCCGCAATGGTCTCGCGCCGGCGGCGACAAGGCCCTCCTCGAACGCCTGGACGCGCCCGAAACCCGTGCCCGAATCAAAACCGTCATCATCGACAGGATCAAGACCGACCGCGGCGCC
>JBGSME010000533.1:0-2769 GCA_041740335.1 Bryobacteraceae bacterium
GACTACAAGGCGATTTTCCAGCGCGCCATCGGGCTGAACTGCATTCTGGCCGAGGCGCCTGAGCGCCAGATGGTGGCGACTGAGTTTGTGCGGAACTACTATCGCTACGCCGATCACATGTATTTGTGCCGGCAGCATTCCACCACCTATCCGGATTTGCCGGTGGCGGATTTCGATTTCGATCTGTTCGCTTCCGGCGAATATGCGCGCATCCTCGAGCGGGAGTGGGACACCCAGTAGCCGGTTGATTTGGCTGTGTCTCCACGCTTGGTATACTCAAGCGAAATGGAGTTCCCAAGCCTTTATCTGATTCGCCAGAATTTCCCGGATCGTCGCGTCACCGACATCCCGGGAACCGTCCAGAACGAGCTTTCCTCGGCCGGATTCGCCGCCCGCCTGAAGCCCGGTTCCAAGGTCGCCATCGGAGTAGGATCGCGCGGGATCATCAACCTCGCGGCCATTGTTCGCGCCGTGGTCGACTTCTGGAAATCCCAGGGCATGCAGCCGTTCATCTTCCCCGCGATGGGCAGCCATGGCGCCGCCACCGCACAGGGACAAGCCGACGTGCTGGCTCACTACGGCGTTCACGAAGCCGGGATGGGCTGCCCGGTTCTGAGCAGTCTCGACGTGGTGTCGGTTGGCAAGACGCCCGAGGGGCTGGAAGCATTCATGGACAAGAACGCTTTCGACGCCGACGGCGTGATGCTGGTGGGCCGCGTGAAGTGGCACACTGACTTTGCGGGCAAGATCGAATCGGGGCTGTTCAAGATGATGGCAATCGGGCTTGGCAAGTTCGCCGGCGCGCAGCGGTATCACACATGGGCGTACAAGCTCGGGCTCGAGAACGTGATTCGCAGCGTAGGGCGGCAGGTGCTGAAGTCCGGCAAGGTGCTCGGCGGATTGGCGATCCTTGAGGACGCCAACCACAACACCGGCCAACTCACCGCGGTGCCGGTGGATGTGATGGAGCAGCGCGAGGAAGAACTGCTGGCGCTGGTGAAAAGCTGGCAGGGGCATGTTCCGTTGGCGCAAGTGGACATCCTGATCCTGGATGAAATCGGCAAGAATATTTCCGGGGCGGGTATGGATACCAAGGTGGCGAACCGCTCGGTGACAGGGCTCTACAATCCATGGCCGAACACCCCATCGATCGAGCGCATCTTCGTGCGCGATATCAGCGACATCTCGTACGGAAACGGCGTCGGGCTGGGCATGGCGGATGTGGTGTGTGACCGGCTGCTCGATAAGATCGACTGGAAGCCGACGCGGATCAATTCGCTGACCGCGTCGACGCCGGCGGCAATCCGGACACCGGTTCACTACGCCACCGATCGCGAGTGTCTGGAGGCGATGATGCCGACGGTGGGCAAATTCGATATGAACGAAGTGACGATCTGCCGCCTGCGGAACACAATGGAGCTGAACCGGGCGCATGTGAGCGGGAACGCGCTCGACCTGGTGCGCGCGAATCCGCTGTGCGAGATCGTGGATGGGCCGTTCCCGATGGAATTCGACGACGCGGGCAACCTCGTCGAAGTGTTCCGCGGCGCTCCGGCGATGGCGCATTAACGGAAACGGGTTCAAGGCATGAAAGACAACCGCTATCAGCAAGCCGTGGCCGAAGGCCGGATTCCGGTGGGCCACATGGTATGGGAGTTCGGCACGCGAGGGATCGCGAAGATTCTCGAGTCTGCCGGACTCGACTTTGTGCTGATCGACATGGAGCACTCCGAATTCGACACCGATCGCGTGGCGGACCTGCTGGCATGGTTCAAGGCGACCGATATCGCGCCGTTCGTGCGTGTGCCGGGGTGTCAATACCATTTCATGGCGCGCGTGATGGACGGCGGCGCATTGGGCGTGATGGTGCCGAACGTGGAGACGTTCGAGCAGGCGCGGCTGATTGTGGATTCGGTGAAGTATGCTCCGCTCGGCAAGCGCGGCGTGGGGCTTGGGGGCGCGCACACCGATTATCTGGCCCCGAATCCGGTTGCTTACTTTGAGCGGGCGAACGCGAACACGACGATCATCTGCCAGATTGAATCGCCGGTGGGTTTGGAGAACCTGGAAGCGATTGCGTCGACACCGGGCGTGGACATCCTGTGGGTGGGGCATTTCGACTTGTCGCAGGGAATGGGCATTCCGGCCGAGTTTCAGAACCCGCGTTTTCTCGCCGCGCTTGAACGGGTGGTGGCGACGGCGCGGAAGTACGGCCTGCGGGCGGGGATTCAGCCGAGCACGCTGGAGCAGGCGGATCAGTGGTTGAAGATGGGTTTTGACGTGATTTCCTGGAAGGCCGATTCGGGGTTATACGGCGGGGCGTTGCGCAGCGAGATGGACGTTCTCAGGAAACGTTTGGCTGCATGCGCGTCGGGCTGATCGGCGTTGGGCTGCTGGGCTCGGCGCTGGCGGAGCGCTTTCTCAAGGCGGGATTCCGGGTTACCGGTTACGACACCAATCAAGAGCGTCTGGAAGAACTGAGGGCTGCGGGAGGCATGGCGGTTGGTTGCGCCGCGGATGCAGTCCGGGAGGGCGAGGCGGTGGTGGTGTGCGTTCCTGATTCTACGGTGTCGGCGGCGGTGGTGGCGATGATCGCTTCGAGTCTTGACGCATCGGCGATCGTCATCGACACAACCACCGGCGAGCCGGAGGAGATGGTCCTTGCCAGCCAGCGTGTGCGGCGATACGTGGATGCCACGATTGCCGGCAGCAGCCAGCAGGTGCGGGACGGCGAGGCTGTCGTGATGGCGGGCGGCGACGCGGCGGATG